>DATFEU010000066.1:0-7822 GCA_035250725.1 Actinomycetota bacterium | reverse complement strand
CGGCGGCGGATCCGGGAACCCGAGATCCGGCGGCGGTTCGGCGACGCGTTCGAGCTCGAGCGCATCGTGCCCGGCACGGAGCCCGAGGGGGCCGCCTGGTTCTTCCTCCGGCGCCGCGAGCCGGCCGCCGGCTGACCCCGGCGGTTGAGCCGCCTCCGAGCCCCTCGCGCCCCGGGCGGCGCGTGGTTACCATCGTGCCGTTCAGACATCCCGCGGACGAGGGAGGACCGAGATGACCGTCGTGAAGGCCGCGCTGCTGCAGACGGACTGGTCCGGCGACCAGGAGTCGATGACCGACAAGCACGAGGAGGCCGCCCGTGAGGCGTCGGCGCAGGGCGCCGAGGTCATCTGCTTCCAGGAGCTGTTCTACGGCCCGTACTTCTGCCAGGTCCAGGACGCCCAGTACTACAGCTACACCGAGCCGATCCCGGACGGCCCGACGACGAAGCGGTTCCAGAGCGTGGCAAAGGAGCTCGGGATGGTGATGGTGCTGCCGATGTACGAGGTCGTGCAGCCCGGGCTGTACCACAACACGGCCGCGGTGATCGACGCCGACGGGACCTACCTCGGCAAGTACCGCAAGCAGCACATCCCGCAGGTGAAAGGCTTCTGGGAGAAGTTCTACTTCGCGCCCGGAACCGAGGGGTACCCGGTGTTCGAGACCGCGGTCGGCAAGGTCGGCGTGTACATCTGCTACGACCGTCACTTCCCCGAGGGGTGGAGGATCCTCGGCCTGGGCGGCGCCCAGATCGTGTTCAACCCCTCGGCGACGCACCGCGGCCTCTCCGAGTACCTCTGGCGGCTCGAGCAGCCGGCCTCCGCGGTCGCGAACATGTACTACGTGGGCGCGATCAACCGCGTGGGCATCGAGCCGCTCGGCGAGAACGACTTCTACGGCCAGAGCTACTTCGTGGACCCGGAGGGCCAGTTCGTCGGCGAGGCGGGCGACCCGTACAAGCCCGAGCTGATCGTGCGCGACCTCGACCTCGACAAGATCCGCGAGGTCCGGGACCGCTGGGCGTTCTACCGCGACCGCCGGCCGGACGCGTACGACCCGATCGTCGCCCGCTGAGGCCCAGGGAGGGCAGTCATGGACGTCGGCGTGGTGCTCCAGACCACTCCACCGAGCGCTCGGGTGATCGACCTCGGCACGAAGGCGGAGACGTACGGGTTCACGCACGTGTGGACGTTCGACAGCCACATCCTGTGGCAGGAGCCCTTCCCGATCTACACGCAGATCCTCGCGAACACGCGCAAGGTGATCGTGGGGTCGATGGTGACCAACCCTGCGACCCGCGACTGGACCGTGACCGCGAGCGTGTTCGCGACCCTGAACGAGATGTTCGGCAACCGAACCGTGATCGGCATCGGCCGGGGCGATTCCGCGGTGCGGGTCATCAACGGCAGGCCGACGACACTCGCCACGCTGCGCGAGAGCGTCGGCGTGATCCGAGAGCTCGTGAACGGCCGCACGGCCGAGTACCGGGGCTCGAAGATCCGATTCCCGTGGGCGTCTCGGAGCCGGGCGGAGGTGTGGGTCGCCGGCTACGGGCCCAAGGCGCTCAAGCTGATCGGCGAGGTCGGCGACGGCTTCATCCTCCAGCTCGCCGACCCGCACATCACCGAGTGGACGATCGGCGCCGTCCGCAAGGCCGCCGAGGAAGCCGGGCGCGATCCCGACGACGTGATGATCTGCGTCGCCGCGCCCGCCTACGTGACCGACGACGTCGCGCACGCGCGGGATCAGTGTCGTTGGTTCGGCGGGATGGTCGGCAACCACGTCGCCGACATCGTCGCCCGCTACGGGGAGACCTCGGCCGTCCCGAAGGAGCTCACGGACTACATCAAGGGTCGCGAGGGCTACGACTACAACGAGCACGGACAGGCGGGCAACGTCCATACGGAGTTCGTCCCCGACGACATCATCGACCGCTTCTGCATCATCGGACCGGTCGAGGAGCACGTTCGCCGCCTCGAGGAGCTGAAGGCCCTCGGCGTCCACCAGTTCGCGGTCTACCTGCAGCACGACGCCAAGGACGAAACCCTCCAGGAGTACGGCGAGAAGGTCATCCCGGCCATCGCCGACACGGTGCGCGCGAAGACGTGAGCCTGGGTTCGCGGACCGACACGATCCGGCGCTTCCGGCGAACGGCGATGTTCCTGCTCGCCCTCGTGCTCGTGGCCGCGACCTGGGAGCTCTACAAGCTCGTCGGGCCCGAGGAGGGCGGGACGGTCCTCGGCTGGACGATCCTCCCGAGGGCGAACGACCAGGCGATGCCCCACGTCTGGACGATGCTCTCGCGCTACCTCGAGCCGGAGCGCGTGGGGTTCGGCGGATCGATCTTCCTCGTGGTGCTCTCGGGCGCCTGGTTCACCTTCCGGCTCGCGCTCACGGGCTTCGTCATGGGGACGCTGGTCGGGCTCGGCCTCGCCGTGCTGATGGCGCGGTTCCGCATCGTCGAGCGCGGGCTCCTTCCCTACCTCGTCGTCTCGCAGACGATCCCGCTGATCGCGCTCGCGCCGCTCGTCGTCAGCTGGGGTGGCAAGCTCACCATCGGCGGGTTCGAGTGGCCGAGGTGGCTCTCGGCCGCGGTGCTCGGGGCGTTCCTGGCGTTCTTCCCGATCGCGGTCGGCACGCTCCGCGGCCTGAAGTCGGCGCCACCGGCATCGCTCGAGCTCATGGACTCGTACGCCGCGTCGTGGGGCCAGACCCTGTTCAAGCTCCGGTTCCCGGCGGCGTTGCCGCACATGGTGCCCGCGCTGAAGCTCGGCGCGACCGCCTCGGTCGTGGGCGTCGTCGTGGCCGAGCTCTCGACCGGACTGGCCGGCGGGATCGGGCGGCTGATCATCGAGTATGCGCGGGAGGCGACGGCCGACCCGGCCAAGGTGTTCACGGCCGTGCTCGCCGCGGCCGCCCTCGGCCTGTTCATGGCCGGGCTCGTCGCGCTGATCGACATCGTCGGGATGCGGAACCGGCCCCGGGAGGCGGTGGAGTGACCGCCGGGGGTGTAGGGCAGGCGAAGGCCGCGGTCGAGATCCGGGACGTCTCGAAGGTCTTCAACGCGGACCGGCCGAACGCCGTCCACGCGCTCGTCGGCATCGACCTGACGATCTCGCCGGGCGAGTTCGTCTCGTTGATCGGCCCATCCGGCTGCGGGAAGTCGACGCAGCTCCGGCTGATCGCCAACCTGACCGAGCCGACGGCCGGGACGATCCTCGTGAACGGCAAGCCGGCGCAGAAGGCACGGCTCGATCAGGACTACGGCATGGCGTTCCAGCAGGCCGGGCTCTTCGACTGGCGCAGCGTGACGAAGAACGTCGAGCTGCCGCTCGAGCTGAAGGGGTGGGACCGGACGAGACGCCGGGAGCGCGCGCTCGAGATGCTGGAGCTCGTCAAGCTCTCCGAGTTCGCCGATCACTTCCCGTGGCAGCTCTCCGGCGGCATGCAGCAGCGCGTGGCGATCGCCCGGGCGCTGGCCGCGCACCCGCCGCTGCTGCTGATGGACGAGCCGTTCGGCGCGCTCGACGAGATGACGCGCGAGCACATGCAGGCGGAGCTGCTCCGGATCTGCGGCGAGACCTCCACGACGGTGGTGTTCGTCACCCACTCGATCCCCGAGGCCGTCTACCTGTCCACCCGGGTCGTGGTGATGTCGCCCCGCCCGGGCCGCATCACCGATGTGATCGACGTGGACCTCGGAGCCCGCCGCGACGTCGAGACGCGCGAAGCCGCTGCGTTCTTCAGGAAGGTGACCGAGGTGCGCGAGGCGCTCCGCGGCATCGAGACCCCGGGTGTCGACCCCGACATCGAGCAGGCGACCCCGGAACCGGTCGAGGGATGAGGAGGTCCGGCGCCTCCGCGTTCGGCCTCGTGTGGCCGCCGGTGGTGTTCGGCATCGGGTTCCTGGTGCTGTGGGAGGCGGCCGTCATCGTGTTCGACTTCCAGCCGTACTTCCTGCCGGCACCCTCGGCGATCTGGGCGGCGTTCCGCGCGAACACGGTGCTGATCTGGGAGGCGACGAAGGTCTCCGGCATGAATGCTTTGATCGGACTCCTCGTCGGGGCCGCGCTCGGCATCGCCATGAGCTTCCTGCTCGCGCGGTCCCGGCTGCTGAACGACCTCCTGACCCCGCTCGCGATCGCGCTGAACGCCGTGCCGATCTTCGTGCTCGTCGCGATCTTCAACAACATGTACCCCGTGACGAGCGAGGTGCCGCGCCGGCTGATGGTCACGCTCGTCGTCTACTTCATCGTGCTCGTGAACGTCGCGCGTGGGCTCCGCGAGGTCGGCGCGATCCAGCTCGAGCTGATGCGGTCGTACGCCGCGAGCGACGTCGCGATCCTTCGGAAGGTCCGTATCCCGAACGCGGTCCCGTACCTGTTCACCGCGCTCACGATCGCCGCGCCGGCCTCGGTGATCACCGCGTTCGTCTCTGAGTACTTCGGCGGTTCCCAGAACGGGCTCGGCAGCCGGATCGTGAGCAACATCGCCCTGTCGAACAACGCGGAGGCCTGGGCGTACGTCCTCGGCGCGTGCCTGCTCGGCCTGGCCTTCTACGTGGTTGCCGTCGCGCTCGAGCGGATCGCGGTGCCGAAAGGGGTCGGCGGGCGCGAGCGGGTTGGGGCATGATGTCGGGTCGCACCGGGATGCATGGCGGGGGCCTGCCCCGCCGGGGGAAGGGGGCGCACATGAGGGGAAAGACGAAGGTCTTCGCGGCCGGCGTGCTGGCGCTCACGCTGGTCGCGGCCGCCTGCGGTGAGGACGAGGACGGCGGAGGCGGTGGAGGCACAGGCGGCGGCGAGGACTGCAGCCAGACCGACGAGGTGACGCTGCAGCTCCAGTGGTTCATCCAGGCCCAGTTCGCCGGCTACTTCGCCGCGCAGGACCAGGGCTTCTACGCCGACCAGTGCCTCGATGTGACCATCTCGGAGGGCAGCGTCGACATCGTGCCGCAGCAGCAGCTCGCGGACGGCGCGGCGGACTTCGCGATCGCGTGGGTGCCGAAGGCTCTCGCCACGCGCGAGGCCGGCGCGAACATCGTGAACATCGCCCAGGTGTTCCAGCGCTCGGGAACGCTGCAGGTCTCGTTCGCCGACTCGGGGATCACCTCGCCGGCCGACTGGGAGGGCAAGACGGTCGGCAACTGGGGGTTCGGCAACGAGTACGAGATCTTCGCGGCCCTCGGTGAGGAGGGCCTCGACCCCGCCACGGACGTGACGCTCGTGCAGCAGGACTTCGACATGTCGGGGCTGCTGTCGGGCGACATCGACGCGGCCGAGGCGATGACGTACAACGAGTACGCCCAGGTGCTCGAGGCCGTGAACCCCGACACCGGCGAGCTGTACCAGCCGAGTGACTTCAACGTGATCTCGTACGAGGAGATCGGCGTCGGCATGCTGCAGGACGCGATCTGGGCCGACGGGGAGCGCCTCGCGAGCGACGACGCGTACCGGGACATCGCCGTCCGGTTCGTGACGGCGTCCTTGCAGGGATGGGCGTACTGCCGCGACAACGTGCAGGAGTGCACCGACCTCGTCGTGGCGCAGGGATCGAAGCTCGGGGACAGCCACCAGCTCTGGCAGATGAACGAGATCAACAAGCTGATCTGGCCGGCCGAACAGGGCGTCGGCTTCATCGACCAGGCCGCATGGGACCGAACGGTCGAGATCGCGCTCAGCACACCGAACCTCGAGGGCACCACCGTGCTCACCGAGCCGGCGGACGCCGAGGCGTTCACGAACGACATCATCACGGACGCCCACGCGAACCTCGAGGAGCTGGGCGTCGACATCAACGGTGCAGACTTCGAGCCGATCGAGGTCACCCTCGAGGAGGGGGGTGCCTGAGCCGACCGGCTCGGCGGAGATCACCCGGCGGGCGGGCCGCGAAGCGGCCCGCCCGTTGGGTTGCCCTTCCTACGGCTGGCCGCTCGCGTTCGGCGACGCCCGATATGAAGCGCATCATCACCCTCTTCGCCCTCCTGCTCCTGCCCACGATGTCGCTTCTGCCTGCGAAGCGGGCCAGGGCGGTGACTCCGATCGGTCAGTTCGTCCTGCGATGCACGTACTCCCACACGCTCGCCGACGACCCGATCGTTTCCCGGGTCAGCCGGGCGCCTCGCACGTACACGACTTCTCGCCTCGCACGTGCACGACTTCTTCGGTAACACCGGGGTGAACGCGTTCTCGACCGTCTCGCGGAGCTGCCGCGACGATCCGGAGCGAGTGGAGCCGGCAGTTCGGCACCCAGCGGCTACGACCTCGCCTACGCGGCCAGGTCTGAACCCGGCAGCTCGGGAGCGACGACTTCGACCGGGTCTACGGGATGGCGGCCGATCCCAAGGGCGTGGTCGTCGGCACGACCCACGGCGTCATCGCCGGCGAGGCGAACGCGGGCGACCGCGACGTCTTCGCGATCCGAGTCGCCTTCTCCTGACGGCGCCTCACGCGCTCGTCTGGTCCGACGCCTCCTCCGCCTCGCTCGGATCGCGCTCGGCCCCGTCGAACGTGAGCGCGTAGACCTCCTGCCCCTTCGGGTACTCCTTCGTGGGCCGGAACTCGCGGTTCACGGTCATGCCGAGCGCCTCGTAGGCGGCGTCCTGCCCCTCGCGGAGCCGTTCGCCGAGGAAGACGTTCGCGACGATCTCCTTCGGCAGCGCGGCGGCGGTCACCATCCGGACCGCGCCGACCACGGGCGGCCCGACCACCGTGAGCTCGTCGGCGATCTTGACCAGGTAGCCGGGGCCGGCGTCGAGCCCCATCGACAGGCCGACGCCGGAGGACAGGTTCCGGGAGTTGGCGCGGAAGTCCTCGAGCACGCGTCGGTGGAACAGGTCGATCAGCGTGTTGGCGGTGTGGACGATGTCGCCCGCCGTCTGCACGAACCGTTCCTCGTACTCGTCCGTGGGCCCGCCCTGCACGATCCAGTAGGCGAGGAACCCGTCGCCGGTGAACTTGTCGAACCACCCCCCCGACTTCCGGATCCCCAGGCGGACCGAGCTCACGAACCGGTCCATCACGGAGGCGAACCGCTCGAACCGGATCGCCTCCTTCATGAGCGTCGTCGACTCGCGGATGTCGGCGGTCATCACGAACATCTGGATCGGCTCGCCGTCGATCACCGAGTCGAGCAGCTCGTCCGTTCGGAAGCGGTCCTGCCAGTCGGGCGGCGCGTGGGGCTCGAGCAACCGCGCGGCGGTGGCGCGGTCGCGCTCGCGCTGATCGGGCTCGGGTTCGGACGCCATCGCAACCTCCGGGACGCGGTGGGGGTCGCTCAGTCTAGCCCGGCGTCTCTCCAGCCCCGCCCGTGCCGAGGGTGTTCGCGAGCCACGCGCGCCACTCGTTCTCGAGATGCTCGCGACTCGCGCCTGCGGCGAAGATGTGGTGCCCCACCATCGTCTCGCCGGTGAACCCGTGGATGAATCGATAGATCGCGTCGTCCGTGAGCACGCCGATGAAGTGTGGCGAGACGTGGTCGATCTCGCCCTCGATCGGATCGACCCCCTCCGGCGTGAGCGAGACCGTGTCGCCCTTCGCGACGTCGTCGTCGAGCCCCAGCCCCCGGCGGAACGCCGTCATCGCCTCATCGCGGTCGGGGACGTTCGGCCCGAAGGCGTCGACCTTGGTCCCGAACCGGCCCTTGAAGTGCTTCAGGTACTGGACCAGCTTGAACAGGTACATCGGGTCGCCCTCGCTCATCGCCTGGTACTCCGCCTCCCAGTCGTCACCGCCCAGGACACCGCTGTGGACGTAGCGGACCGCGGAGCCTCCGCCCTCGCGGGGCTGGACCGTGTAATCGAAGTTGTGGCGCGCCCCGTCGGGG
>DATFEU010000296.1:0-2241 GCA_035250725.1 Actinomycetota bacterium | reverse complement strand
CCGGCGAACTCTCCGACCTCGGCCCTCTCCTCCGGTGACATCGCGTCCGCCGGGGGGAACTCGATGTTCTGCGGCGCCAGACGGTCCTGGACGTTGTCCCTGGCGAAGTTGCCGCCGTAGATCGCCATCGCGCCGAGCACGATCAGCACGACCGCGACGACAGCACCGGCGCCGCTCACGATCTTGTCCCAGCTGCTCCTGTCCATCTTCCGCTCCTTTGCTCCTGGGGCCGCCGCTCCGGTGGGGCCCGTTGCGGTCATGGTCCCTTCGTGACCTCGAGCGCACATGGGCCATGGGACCTCTCGGTGGGTGGGACTTGCCCAGGTCCCGGGGGGACCTCCGAACCGAATGCGAGGGGGACCGCTGCAGCCCTGCGCTAGGCTCGCGCCCATGGGCAGCCGGAACCACGAAGCTGGGGATCGGCGATTGATCGAGGCGGGGATGGCGCTCGCCTCCGAACGCTCGCTCGAGGTGGTGCTCCAGCGGATCGTGGAGCTCGCGGTGGAGCTCACCGACGCGCGGTACGGAGCACTCGGCGTGCTCACCCCGGACAGCCGCTCGATCGAGGAGTTCATCACGGTCGGGATCACACCCGAGCAGCGAGCGGCGATCGGCGATCCGCCAACCGGGCACGGCCTCCTGGGCGCGCTGATCCGGGAGGCACGCCCCCTGCGCATCCCCGACATCAGCGCCGACCCGCGCTCGGTCGGGTTCCCTCCGAACCATCCGCCCATGCGTTCGCTCCTCGGTGCTCCGGTGACCGGCCGGGGACGGGTCTTCGGCAACATCTACCTGACGGACAAGCAAGGAGCAGATGCGTTCGACGAGGAAGACGAGCGGGTGCTGGTCGTTCTGGCGGCGCAGGCGGCGGTCGCGGTCGAGAACGCGCGCCTCGCCGAGGAGAGCGAACGGAGAGGTCGCGAGCTGCAGCGGCTCCAGGTCCTCGAGGAGCGAGAGCGCATCGCCAAGGAACTGCACGACGGTGTGATCCAGTCGCTCTTCGGCGTCGGGATGAACCTCCAGGCGATGGCGACGGCATCGGGCGATGAGGACACCGCGCGGCGCTTGGAAGCCACCGTTGAGGATGTGGATCGCGCGATCCGCGATCTCCGCAACTACATCTTCGGCTTGCGCCCGGGGATCCTGGCCGACCGCCAGCTGGATCAGGCGATCAAGGAGATGGCGAGCGAGTTCGGCGCCCGCTCCGGCGTGGTCACGGTCGTCGAGGTCGATGCCGATGCCGCCTCGGTCCTCACGGCTCGCGCGTCGGATGTCGTCCAGCTCGTTCGGGAGGCGCTCTCCAACGTCGGAAGGCATGGCGCGGCCACCACCTGCCGAGTATCCCTTTCACGGAGCGCGAGCGGCTTCGTGCTCGAGATCGATGATGACGGCAGAGGGTTCGACGTCGATCTGACGAGATGGGGAATGGGCCTGCAGAACCTCAGGGAACGGGTCGAATCGCTCGGCGGCACCTTCGACGTTGAGAGCAGCCTGGGAGAGGGGACGACGGTCCGAGCCACCTTCCCTGAGTGAAGGTCCTGCAGGAGCACGGTCCTTCGGCCCACGTGTCCCAGGTCTGGCCCGGGCATCATCGGTGACATGTTCGCGAGGTACTTCGTGGAGCTCCCCATCTCGCCCGAGACGGTCGAGCGCGCGCTGTCCGAGGATCCCCGAAGCTGGCTCCCTGGCCTGGCGACGGACGCGAACCATCGAGGCGATGCGTTGCTCGCCGAGGTCGGCTTCGGGGAACGGATCCGGGTGAAGCGGGAGGTCGCCGTCGAGCTCGGCGCACCGGTCCGGTCGTCCTCCAAGGCCGTGTTCCCCTTGCGGTGGGAGGCGTCGGATCACCCCGGCCTGTTCCCCGCGCTCGACGCGGACCTCGAGGTCGCGCCGCTCGGGGATTCCCGGACCCAGCTCGCGATGAGCGCGCGGTACGTTCCACCGTTCGGCACCGTGGGCCACGCGATCGACCGAGCGCTCCTCTCGAGGGTCGCGGAAGCCACGCTGAAGGACTTCCTGGATCGCGTGGCGGAGGCCATCCTCGGTTCGCCCGGCCCGGTGGATGAGGCCGGCCCTGCGCGCAACGCTCGGACACGGCGGGCTACCATCTCCTGATGGCCGAAGCCAGCGAAGGCAAGCGTCCCCCTCTCCGGGTGATGCTCGTCGACGATCACGAGGTCGTGCGCGACGGGATCCGGGCGATGTTGGCGTCGGAGGACGACATCGTCGTTACAAGCGAAG
>DATFEU010000061.1:0-3219 GCA_035250725.1 Actinomycetota bacterium | reverse complement strand
ATCGCGGCGAGCGCGCGAGCGTCCTCGGTCGTCACCTCGAAGCATTCGGCCCTTTCGATGTTCCGGCTCGTGCCGCCGGGGATCCGCTCCGTGCTGAGGAGGAGGAGGTCGGCGGCCGGATCGGGCAGCGAGGCTACGGATCCGGTACAGACCGCGTACCTGGACGGGACGTACGGCCTGAGCTCGGGGTCATCCCACGCGCTCGCCGGCAGATATCGCCCGGGGTCCGCGGGCCAGCCGAATTCGACGGAGCCCGAGCGCAGGAGTTCGACACCCTCAGGCGTGAGGCGTTGCTCGATCCAGACGGAGACAGTGGGTCCCCCTCCTGCGATCTCACTGGCCCAGATCAACCGGCCGTCTGCGTAGAGCCTGTGGTGCCACCAGGTGCCTGGGGGGGTGCTCAGATCCTTCATGACGAGCTCTCCCCGCAGCGGTTCACTCGGAGGTACACCCTCGGGAGGCAGGCCACCCACGAAGCCCACGGTGGAGGGATCGCCCTCCGGGCCCGTCTCCGTCGGCCCGGTCTCCCCCGGACCGGTCTCCTCAACTCCGGACGCGCCGGGCTGCGTCCGATCGAACGACCCGACGGTCGTCACGACCAGGAGCGTTGCCGCGAAGACCGCGATCCCGACGACTCCCGCCGCGATGCGCTGGTTCCGGCGCTTGCGGTCGCGTCGGCGGAGCACCCGCTCGTAGGCGGGCTCCGGGACCGGGACGCGGCGGGCGATGCGTTCGAGCGTTTCGTTGGACCTAGTCGTCATCGTCGTTCTCCATCGAGAGCTTCAGGGCCGCTCGGGCGTGCGAAGCGAGTGAGCGGACGGTGGCGGGCGTCACCCGGAGGACCTTGGCCGCCTCGTCGCTCCGCAGATCGAGGAGATCGAGGAGCACGAGTGCGGCGCGCTGGCGTTCTGGGAGTTCGCGGAGCGAGCGGACCACCTGGTCGCGAAGGTCGGCCGCGGCGAAGGGGTCCTCGGGTTCACCGGCGGAGAGGGTCCGTTTCGCGGCGAGTTGGAGCCGCCGGAACCGGCTGCGGGTCGAGTTCAGGGCCGACCGGTACAGATAGCCGGCCGGGTTGTCGATGCGATCCCATCGTTCGAGGACCTTCACGAAGGCGTCCTGCATGAGCTCCTCGGCCTCGTGGCGGTTCCCGACGATCATGTACAGGGCTCGGTAGAGCCGCCCGTGGTGGTCGGCGAAGAGCTCCTCGAAGGTGAGCGGCTCGGCCGCCGCGTCCGGATGAAGCTGCCCGGCGAGACTCAGGTGGCGTTCCATGTGCTGCATGGACGCTCGACGCCTCGCTTTCGTGGAGTTGCCGAGCATGGTGCTCCCTCGGGCGCCCGGACGTTACGGCTAGGGTCCCAGGAGCCATCCCACCGGTCGCGAGCAGGGTCCGGGATGGTGCTGGAGCGCGAGTCGTCGCGTCAGGCTGTTGCCGGTTCGAACACCGAGATGCACCAGCCGGTGGGCTCGAACGGCTCGCGCTTCCACCCGCCCCAGCGTTCCCGGAGGCGAAGGCCGGCGAGCTCGGCCATGAGGTCGAGCTCAGACGGCCAGATGTAGCGGAGCTCCACCGGGAACATCGAGATCCCGCCACCGTCCTCGAGCGCGATCAGCTGCGAGCTGACCCGCTGGTGTTCGGGATCGTGCTTGGACGTCTCGAGTACGACACGTCGGGACTCGACGTCTCTTACCTGGACCCGCTGGCCGCGATCGAACCGGGCCGGGTCGGGCACGTACATCTCGGTCACGAACACTCCGTCCGCGGTCAGGTGCTCGGCGACGTTTCGCACGCAACGCCCTTGGTCCTCTTGCGTGAGCAGCGCCCACAGCGTGTTGAACACGATGGCGATCAGGCGGTAGCGACCCTCCACGCCCACGTCGGCGAAGTCGCCGATCGTGACGGGGATGTCGTCGCCGCCCGGCTTCGCGCGGAGCTTGGCGACCATCGCCTCGGACGCGTCGATCCCGTGCACCTCGATGCCTCTGGCCGCCAGCGGGAGCGCGATCCTCCCGGTGCCGATCGCGAGCTCGAGCACCGGTCCTCCTCCGGCGAGCTCGGCGAGGAACTCCACTGTTTCCTCGGCGCTCGTCGGCGGGTGGAACCAATCGTCGTAGACCTCGGCGATCCGCTCGCCGTAGGTTTCAGGCCCGTACTCCTCCATCTCCACATCCCTCGACGGTCGACCCGGAGCCTAGCCACGGTGACCCGGCGATGGGAAGGCGGCGGAGCCGCGCTCGCTGCCGGACGCCCCGCGCGGCCCCTTGTTCGCTAACTGCAGGCGTCCTTCGAACGCAACCCGCCGCCTTCGGCCGGGATTACAACCCTGCGATTCGGCCGATGCAAGCATCCGGGACCCGGAAGTGGGGCGGGAGCGCTGCGTATACTCGCGCCGTGGGTCGAGCACTCGTGCTCAACGTGACGCACCAGCCGCTCGCGGTGGTGCCTGCGAGACGGGCGGTCGTGCTCGTCCTCAAGGACAAGGCCGAGGTCGTCGTCTCCAACGGCCAGGTCTTCCGCTCGGAGAAGATCGAGCTGGACGCGCCGTCCGTGCTCCGCCTGCGGGCCTTCGTGAAGATCCCGCATCGCTCGCACGCACCGCTCACGCGCCGGGCGGTCTTCGCCCGCGACGAGTGGACCTGCCAGTACTGCGGCCGGACCGCCGAGAACCTGGACCACGTGGTGCCTCGCTCCCGCGGTGGAACGCACACGTGGGACAACGTCGTCGCGGCCTGCCGCCGGTGCAACTCGCGCAAGGAGAACCGGCTGATCGACGACGTGGGGCTGAAGCTCGCACGCCGGCCGGTGCCGCCACGCGACGGCTTCCGGCTCTCGCTCGGCAGACTCGAACCCGAATGGGAGCCGTTCCTCTAACGCGTCTTACGCGCGCGCGCTGATCCGTCCGCGTCCGCCTTCGATTCGACCACTCGTTCTTTGTCGCCGTACACCCTTGACCCGGTGGAGTGCAGGTGGCATAAAGGTGGAGCTTAGTGGAGGAGAAGGGGAGGACGCGTGGCCGAGCTACTCGGCACGCATACCTATCAGCTCGACCCGAAGGGGCGGATCAGCCTGCCCGCTCGGTTCCGTGAGGCGTTCGCCGACGGGGCCGTGCTGACGCTGGGCCAGGACGGTTGCCTCTTCTGCTTCCCCAGGGCCGAGTGGGAAGGGCGCGCCGGCGAGGTCCACGCGCTCCCCCTCTCCGACGCCGAGTCGCGCGCCTA
>DATFEU010000058.1:0-4682 GCA_035250725.1 Actinomycetota bacterium | reverse complement strand
CGGTCTCGCGTCCACGCTCGCGGCCGGCGTCGGCGACGTCCGCGGCTGTCTCATCCTTTCCAGGGACGGGCTCGTCGTCGGCTCATACCTGCCCGACGGCGAGGTCACGGTCAGACCAGCCTGGATCCGGTTCGCCGCGGTTGGGGAGCCCGAACGCGGATTCGTGCAGTTCGGGACCGAGACGTGGTGCTACGTCCGACGAGGTCCCTACGCGGCATTCGTGGTCACCGGTCCGGGCGCGCGACCCGGGCTCGTGCTCGACCACATGGACCAGCTGCTCCCGTCCGCGGAGGAGTTCCGGACGGGCCGGAGCGGCGCTCGTGAAGACCCCGCCGCCTTGCCTGCCGCGCCATCGTCCAAGCCTCGCACCCCGCTGCATCCCGACCCGACGCACGCGGAGGGACCCGTGGTCATCGGATCGGGGTCCGAGGCGCCGGTGCCCCCCGCCGTCGATCCGGCCTCGCTGGTCCAGGGGTCCGAGCGGCCCACGGACGCCGTCGGTTCGACCGACGGAGACGCCCCGGATCGAGCCGATGGGGGAACCGGGGAACCGTCCGGCTCGGCGTCCCCCGAGGAGGGGGCCCCGGCCGAACCACCCGGACCGTCGGCCGGGGAGCCCGCCGGGCCGGGCGCCGGGCTGTGGGACCTGTCGGACGGCGAGGGTGACGTCGACCGCTTCTCCCTCGCGCGCGAGTTCGGGCAGCTCCTACAGGACGCCGAGGAGGGTGCCGATGGGTAGTCGACCCTGGGACCGAAGGGCGTAGTTCGGCATGATGACGACGCAGCGCAAGCCGAAGCAGCTCGGTCAGATCCTGCTGGAGCAGGGCCTCATCACCGAGGAGCATCTTCAGTACGCGCTCGAGGAGCACCGCAACACGCCCAAGTCGCTCGGCCGCGTGTTGATCGATCTCGGCTACATCCGCGAACGCGACCTCGTCAGAGCGCTCGCCGAACAGGTGGGCCTCGAGTTCGTCGACCTCACCGAATACCGGGTCGACGCGGCCGCGACGGCGCTGTTGCCAGAGGCCCTATGCCGCCGCTACCGGGCGCTGCCGATCTCCGAGGACGACGGAAAGCTCCTCGTCGCGATGTCCGACCCGGCGAACGTGTACGCGCTCGACGACATCCGCACGATCACGGGCCGCGAGGTCCGACCGGTCGTCGCGACGGCGAACGACGTCGAACAGGCGATCGCCAAATTCTCGGGGATGGGAGACCAGGTCGAGGCGCTCGCGTCGGAGGCCGCTGAGGCGCTCGACGAAGAGGTCTCACTCCAGGAGGTCGCGGCGGCGGTCGAGGACGCACCGATCGTCAAGCTCGTGCAGGCCATCATGACCCAAGCGGCCGCTGATCGCGCCTCCGACGTGCACATCGAGCCGACCGAGAAGGACGTCCGGGTCCGGTTCCGCGTGGACGGGGTGCTGCACGAGGTCATGCACTCGCCCAAGAGCCTCCAGGCCGGCCTGATCAGCCGGCTCAAGGTCATGGGCGACCTGAACATCGCAGAGAAGCGCGTCCCGCAGGACGGCCGGGTCTCGCTCCGAGTGAACAATCGGAGCCTGGATCTCCGGCTCGCCACCCTGCCCACGGTTCACGGCGAGAAGATCGTGATCCGCATCCTGGACAGGAGCAACGCGCTGCTCCAGCTGTCCGAGCTCGGGTTCCTTCGGGACTCCTTCGAGCGCTACGAACAGTCGTTCAGCAAGCCATACGGTGCGATCCTCGTCACTGGGCCGACCGGCTCGGGCAAGTCCACGACGCTGTACGCGACCCTGAGCATCGTGAACCAGACGGACCGCCACATCGTGACGGTCGAGGATCCGGTCGAATATCGGCTCCCGGGTGTCAACCAGATCCAGGTGAATCCGAAGGCCGGGCTCACGTTCGCCTCGGCGCTGCGATCGATCCTGCGGGCGGATCCCGACATCATCCTGATCGGTGAGATCCGGGACCGCGAGACCGCGATGATCGCCGTGGAGTCGGCCCTGACCGGCCACCTCGTCATGTCGTCATTGCACACGAACGACGCCCCTTCGGCGATCGTCCGCTTGATCGAGATGCAGGTCGAGACCTTCCTCGTCGCCTCGGCGATCGACTGCGTGGTCGCGCAGCGGCTCGCTCGCAAACTCTGTGAGAACTGCAGGAAGGCGTACGTGCCGGAGCCGCGGGAGCTGCTCGAGGCCGGTTACCCGGAGTCGCGCTTCCCCGACCTGGGAGAGCTGTTCCGACCGACGGGCTGCGGGGCGTGCTCGAACACCGGCTATCGCGGCAGGATCGGGCTGTACGAGGTGATGCAGATGTCCGAGGAGATCGAACGACTGACCGTCGACCGCGCGTCCTCGGACACCCTCAAAGCGGTCGCGCTCGAACAAGGGATGAAGACGCTGCGGGACGACGGCCTGGAGAAGGCTGCGTCCGGCCTGACTTCGATCGAGGAGATCGCGAGGGTTGTCAAGTGATGGAAGCCGAAGCGCCGGGTCAGGAGATCCAGATCCCGATCCCCGAACTGCTCGAGGTCATGCTCGAGCGGGGAGCGTCGGACCTCCACGTCACCGTGGGCACGCCGCCGACGATCCGCCTCCACGGCGATCTGATCCGGCTGGACGAGTACCCGATCCTGGAGGCCCGGGCGATCCAGGGGATGATCTATGCGATCCTGCCGCAGAAGATGCGCGAGCGCCTCGAGCAGGAGCTCGAGCTCGACACCTCGTACTCGTTGCCGGGCCGAGCCCGGTTCCGCGTGAACGTCTACTACCAGCGCGACTCGATCGGCGCCGCCTTCCGCCTCATCCCGCACGAGATCAAGAGCATCGAGACGCTCGAGCTGCCGAGCGTCGTCGCAGACCTCGCCCGCTACCCGCGCGGCTTCGTGGTCGTGACGGGGCCGACCGGCTCGGGCAAGTCGACCACGCTCGCGGCGATGGTGGACATCGTGAACAAGGAGCGCCAGGCGCACATCATGACCGTCGAGGATCCGATCGAGTTCCTCCACCGGCACAACAGCTGCGTCGTCAACCAGCGCGAGGTGGGTGCGGACACCCACTCGTTCGCGCAGGCGCTCAAGCACGTGCTGCGGCAGGACCCCGACGTGATCCTCGTTGGCGAGATGCGAAACCTCGAGACGATCTCGACGGCGATCACCGCCGCCGAGACCGGACACCTGGTCTTCGCGACGCTGCACACGCAAGACGCGCCGCAGACGATCGACCGCATCATCGACGTGTTCCCCCCGCACCAGCAGCAGCAGGTGCGCGTGCAGCTCGCGACCACCCTGCAGGGCGTCGTGACCCAGCAGCTGTTGCAGACGGCGGACGGCCACAGCCGTGTCGTCGCCGTGGAGGTGCTCGTCTGCACCCCGGCGGTGCGCAACCTGATACGCGAGGGGAAGGTTCACCAGATCTACTCGATCATGCAGGCCGGCGGCCGGTTCGGCATGCAGACGATGGACCAGTCGCTCGCAACCCTGGTCAAGGCGGGGAAGATCTCGCAGCAGCTCGCGTACGAGCGCTGCCACGACGCCGAGGAGTTGAGCCGGCTGATCGGCGGCGGCGGGTCGAGCTTTACCGCCGGCTACGGCGCCGCGGCGTCCGCCGGGATCATGGTGAACGGGGACTGAGCGAGGAACGATGACGCAGACCTACGACTACAAGGTTCGGGACCGATCCGGCTCCCTGGTGACCGGGCAGCTGGCGGGGGACAGCGAGGCGTTGGTCCTGCAGCGTCTTCGCGAGATGGGCATGACCCCGGTTGCGGTCAAGAAGGCCGGGACCGGCATGAGGATGGAGATCAACCTCCGTCCGGGCCGGGTCAAGCTCAAGCAGATCGCGGTGTTCTGCCGGCAGTTCGCCACGATGGTGAACTCCGGCCTGCCGATCCTCCGGGCGCTGTCGATCCTCGCGGACCAGACGCAGAGCGAGGAGCTCTCGAAGGTCCTCGTCCAGGTGCGAACGGACGTGGAGCATGGCGCGTCGCTCTCGGCCGCGATGGGCAAGCACCCGAAGGCCTTCAACACCCTGTTCGTCTCGATGGTGAAGGCCGGCGAGACGGGCGGCGTCCTCGACGACGTGCTCCTGTCGCTCGCGTCCCAGATCGAGAAGGAGGTCGAGCTCCGCCGGCAGATCAAGTCGGCGATGACGTACCCGGTCGTCGTGGTGGCCCTCGTTTCGCTGATCCTCGGCGCGATGCTGCTGTTCGTCGTCCCGCAGTTCGAGACGATCTATTCGAACCTCGGGGGCCAGCTGCCGCTCCCGACCCGGGTGCTCCTCGGCGTCTCGGACGCGTTCCGGTCGTACTGGTACATCTTCGGGCTCGGCCTCGGTGTCTTCATCGTCGCGTTCCGCCGGTACGAACGGACCGACAACGGCCGCGCGCGCGTGGACGCGCTGAAGCTCCGGATCCCCGTGTTCGGACTCCTGTTCCACAAGGTGGCCCTGGCGCGCTTCTCGTCGACGCTGGGCATGCTGCTGCGGGCCGGCGTCCCGATCCTCCAGGCGCTCGACAACGTCAAGGAGACCGTGAACAACCGCGTGATCGCGGATGCGGTCGACGACGTGAAGACGAGTGTCCGCGAGGGTGAATCGATCGCCAGGCCGCTCGGCAAGCACAAGGTGTTCCCACCGATGGTCGTGCAGATGCTGGCGGTCGGGGAGGAGACGGGAGCCGTCGACACGATGCTCGACAAG
>DATFEU010000277.1:0-7412 GCA_035250725.1 Actinomycetota bacterium | reverse complement strand
CCGCAATTCGGGCACTTCGGCTTCGCGTGCATGTCGAGCGTCGTCTCGTCGTCCTCGTGCCCGGACTGCGGCGCGTGGACGCCGGGCAGGTGATCGGCGCGGAAGCGCTGGTGGCACTTCAGGCACTCGACGAGCGGGTCGGTAAAGACCTCGAGGTGGCCGCTCGCCTCCCAGACCTTCGGGGACATGATCACGGCGGCCTCGAGCCCGACCACGTCGTCCCGGAGCTGGACGTTCCGCCTCCACCACGCGTGGCGGATGTTCCGCTTCAGCTCGACCCCGAGCGGGCCGTAGTCCCACGACGAGCGCAGGCCGCCGTAGATCTCGCTGGATGGGAACGCGATCCCCCGCCGCTTGGCGAGGGAGGTGATGGCCTCCATGAGCTCGGCCATGGCGGGATCCTCCTCTCCCGGCCGCTGGCTGCGGCCGCTGGCGTGGGGGTCAGTGTACGGGTCGGGACGAAGGTGGTTCCGACGGGGAGCCGTGGGTTTCCGGTTGGCGTCAGGGCTCTGACAACGAAGCCCTTGGTCGGATCAGACAGAACCCTGACGGGTACCGAGGATGGACCCACCCTCCACCCGGCCGGACCCCAAAGGGCTATTCGGACTCGTTCTCGGCGATCGCGCCGAACCTGCGCGAGCGCTTCTGGTAGTCGCGGATCGCCTCGTACAGGTGCTCGCGGTCGAAGTCCGGCCAGTACACCGGCGTGAAGTACAGCTCGCTGTAGGCCGCCTGCCACAGGAGGAAGTTGCTGATCCGCTCCTCGCCGCTCGTGCGGATGATCAGGTCGGGGTCGGGCGTGTCCGGGTGATACAGCCTTCTCGAGATCGACTCGGGCGTGAGCTTCTCGCCCTTCAGACGACCGGCGTCGTGGTCCGCGAGCAGCTTCTTCACGGCGTCGGCGATCTCGACGCGGCCGCCGTAGTTGAACGCGATCGTGAGCGTCATGCCCGTGTTGTGCCGCGTGAGCTCCTCGGAGATCTCCATCTCCTTCAGGACCGAGCGCGGTACGCGCCAGTCGCGGCGGCCGAGCCAGCGCACCCGCACGTTCATCCGGTGGAGCTCGTCGCGACGGCGACGGAGCAGCCCGCGGTTGAACCCCATGAGGAACGCGACCTCGGCCTTCGGGCGGTTCCAGTTCTCGGTCGAGAACGCGAACATCGTGAGCCAGCCGAGGCCGAGCTCGTTCGCGCCGACGACCGTGTCCCACATCGCCTGCTCGCCGGCCGCGTGGCCTTCGGTCCTGGGGAGGCCCCGGAGCCTGGCCCACCGCCCGTTGCCGTCCATGACGATCCCGACGTGGTTCGGGAGCCGGTCGTGGTCGAGATCGTGGAGGTAGGTGCTCACGGCGAGAGGCTCCTCGCCAGGATCGGCAGGCTCTTCATGCGTCGCTCCAGGTGGTACTCGGCGAACCCGAACAGCAGGGCGCGGGACTCGCGCCTCACCCCGGTATCGGCTCCGACGGCGCCGACCTCGAGCAGACCGGTGCTTCCGAGCGTGGCCAGGAAGTCGAGCGACGCCGGCGAGGCCTGCCCCGCGTCGAACTCGGCGTCGTCGGCGCACACCGCCCCGCCCTGGCCGCTCGCGAACCGATCGGGGTCGGGACGCCCGCAGATCGCACAGGCGGTCAGGCTCGGGTGGAACCCGGAGAGCGACAGCAGCTTCAGGAGGAAGGACTCAGCGACGGCCGTAGGATCGGCCGGGCGGGCGTCGAGCGCTCGCAGGCCGGTGAGCAGGAGCAGGAACAGGCGGACGTTGCGCTCGTGCTCCTCGGCGACCTTGTCGACGGCCTCGAGCATCGTCTCCCCGGCGGCGAACAGGCCGAGGTCGCGCCGCAGGGCCATGAACGGGGAGATGATCTCGACCTGGCTGACGGTGTCGAGCGCCCCACGCCCCCGGTAGACCATGACGGAGACGTGCGTGAACGGCTCCAGTCGGGCGCCGAAGCGGGAGGTCGTCTTGCGGATCCCCTTGGCGACGGCTCGGACCTTGCCCGAGCCCTGCGTCATGACCGTCACGATCTTGTCGGCCTCGCCCAGCTTGACCGAGCGCAGGACGACACCCTGTTCCTTGTAGAGGGGCATCGCGCGAATCGTACCCACGGCTCGCCGCGAAACCTCCGAAGGAACGTTGCGAAGTCGTGGAGATGGTGGGGGGGCCACCCGGCCCCCCCACGGACTGGTCCCCACGGCGCAGGCGTCTAGCCCCCGCTCGCCTCCATGTTCTTCGTGACGACCTCCATGGTCTCGTTCAGCCGATCGGTCGGGCTGAATTCGACGAGTGAGGTGCCGGCGAAGATGGAGGGGGTGTGACCGGGTCCGACGAAGTACGCGTCCCCGCCGACGAACTCCTCGTCTCCGTCCGCCGTGTGGTACACGATCCTGCCCTCGAACACGTACCCCCAGTGCTCGCACTGGCACCGGTCGTCGGGTAGGCCGACGAACAGCGGTGTCATGTCCGCGTCGGCCGTATAGCTCTCGAATCCGACCGTAGTACCGCCGAGCTCGGTGTAGTGGCCCTCGAACCCCTCACCCTCGACGTGGTCCGAAGCGTTCGCCTTCGACGCCTTTGCCATGCCGTTCCCTCCTCTCAGCGCGTGGTCGCGCGCTGGTCCGCCATCATGACCAGGTTCCGGAACCCTCGCTCCACGTTGGACCTCGCAACCCTCGTCAGGAGCGCCCGCAGGCCGGGCACGTTGAAGAGCCTCAGCGCGCCGGGCAGCTCGCTGATGCGGACCGTCCGGTTCGTGTACGTGACGGTGCATCCCTCGCTCTTCGCGCCGATCTCGTACCGATGGACGAGAGTCCACTCGACGATCGTGCCCTTCTTCGTGGACAGGCGAGCCTCCGTGACGAACTCGAAGAGGCTCGGCCTCGTCGCCTCGGTCACGACCGAGGTGTCTTTGAACGTCCCCATCGCGTCGGCACCGGAGCTCGAGAACTCAGTTCCCACCGTCGCCTGTCCCTCGGGGGCATCGATCGAGAGGAGCCGGAAGGTCTTCTTCTGCCTCGTGCCGCCCCATTCGAGGTGGCTCCCGACGTCCGCAAGCAGGTCGTAGACGACCTCAGCCGAGGCCGCGATCGACTCCTGCACGCGGACCACGATCTCGCCCTTGAGGGCGTTCCCCTTGCGTTGCGTCTCCATGACGCCTCCTTCCCGTCGCTGACCACCGGAGGATGCCTCGGACTCGGCCCGGAAGGATGGGGAAGCTTCCCTATTTGCCGGCGGGAGTGCCGCCGTAGCGAACCGCGTAGGCGGCCGCCTCGGTCCTGCTGCGGAGGTTCAGCTTGGAGAGGACGCTGCTCACGTGGTTGCCCGCCGTCTTCGTGCTGATGTACAGGCGGGCCGCGATCTCGGCGTTCGTGAGCCCCTCGCCCAGGAGCGCGAGCACCTCGCGCTCGCGACGGCTGAGGAGCTCGAGGCCCTTCGGACCCGTGCGGCCGGCCACCCCACGCTTGCGCAGGAAGGCCGCGGCGGCGTCGGCCTCCCTCGGAGCACCCAGCCGCTCGAACTCCGCGAGCGCGGTCCGCGCCTCCCCCATCGCCACCTCCGGCTGCGCGCCATCGAGCGCCCGCGCGAGCTCGAACCGGGCGCGCGCGGCATCGAGCGGCATCTGTTGGGAGGCGAAGTCCGAGAGCGCGGCTCCGAGGACCTCGGGCGCCTTGGGGTCGTTCGTGGCCGCGAGCACCCTGCCCCTGGCGAGGCGCGCCATCGCCTCCAGCCGGGCGAGAGCCGACCGGCCGGCGACGGACTCGAGCCGGGCGGCCGTGTCCCCGGCTCCCGACGCGTCGCCCTGAGCCAGCTGGACGTCGACGAGGAGGGCAAGGAAGGGTGCGGACAGGACGTTGTCTCGCTCGATCGCGTTCAGTCGCCGGAGCAAGACGGCGGCTGCCATCGCGGTCTCGCCCTTGGCGAGGTGCAACGACGCGAGCGCGTGCGTGGATTCCGGAAGCTCCTCGAACCCAGCGAGCAACTGCTCGGCCTCCTCGAGCCTGCCTTGGCTGACGCGGAGCTCGGCAAGCTTGGCGGCCGGGTGGACGCATCGCGCCTGGAGCTTGGCGGCCCGCATCGCGCTCAGACCCTCGGCGAGCATGCCGTCCGCCATCTCCCATTGGCCCGAGGCGATGAACATCTCGGCGCAACACGCGTAGCAGAACCCAAGCACCGCGACGTGGTTGTGCGCGGCGATCCACCCCTCGACCGCCTGCCCCCACTGCTCGATCCGCTGCCAGTCGGCCGCGAGCTCGCAGGCCGCGATCCCGGCGCAGATCACGTCGCCGATCGTCTCGAGGTTCGCAACCTCGCCGCCGGTGGTCGCCGTCAAGGCCTCGTCGACCTTCGCCATCCCGCTCGCCACCTCACCCGATGCCACCTCGGCGTAGCCGAGGCGAACGAGTGCCGCTGCTTCCAGGCCGGCGTCACCGAGCCCCCGAGCGACTCCCAGGGCCCTCGCCGCGTGCCCGGCGATCTGGGCAGGGTCATCCGATCGCTCGGCGCTCGTGAGCGCCAGCCAGCCGATCTCGATCCCCTCCCGCTCCCCGCGGAGCAGACCCTCGGCCCGCGCGAACCAACCTGCGCTCACGGCCGCGTTGCCGTACGCGGCAGAGAACTCCCGTGAGAGCCAGAGCGCGTTCGCGGCCGCGCCGCGAGTGTCGCCCGATGCACGGCCCATCGCGTAGGCACGCTCGACGTGAGCGATCGCCCCGTCCGTGTCCTGAAGCCACCAGAGCGCCCGCCCGAGGCCCTCCTCGGCGGCCGCGCTTGGCTCCTCCTCGAGGGCCTCGACGAACGCGGCGCGAGCTCCTTCCCAGTCGCCGGTCGCCAGTGCTTCGCCACCTCGAGCGAGTGGATCGGTGGTGATCGACATGACCGGTGGATGATGCGCCTTCATGGAGGAACCTGCTCAGGCCCCCATCGGGTGCCAGACCGTCTTGAACTCCATCAGCGCCGTCACCTCGTAGGGCGACTGGGCTTCGTCGGAGAACGGGTCGACGTCGGCGCCCCGGACCACGCGCTTCACGTTCTCGGCCGAGAGCTCCTCCACCTGCGGGAGCAGGTCCTCGGGCACGCCGGTCACGTCGATCCCGTTCACGTCCATGTGGCCGGCGAGCCACGGCACGAGCTCTGCCGTCTTGCCCGTGAGGAGGTTCACGACCCCCCCGGGCACGTCGGATGTCGCGAGGACCTCCGTCAGCGAGACGGCCGGCAGGGGCGAGGACTCGCTCGCGATCACGACGACCGTGTTCCCGGACACGACCGCAGGCGCCAGCCGGGACACGAGGCCGAGCAGCGACTTGTCGCCCGGCGCCACGATCCCCACCACACCGGTCGGCTCCGGGATCGTGAAGTTGAAGTACGGGCCGGCCACCGGGTTCGTGCTGCCGAGCACCTGCCCGATCTTGTCGGCCCACCCCGCGTACCAGACCCACCGGTCGATCGAGGCGCTCACCCCGCGAGCCGGGTCCTTCGCGCCGGCGTCGGCGAGCTCTTCCTCGAACTGCGCCCGTCGTCCCTCCATCAGCTCGGCCACGCGGTACAGGATCTGGCCGCGGTTGGACGCGGTCTTCCCGCCCCATCCCGACTGCGCCGCCCGCGCGGCGCGCACAGCGTCGCGCAGGTCCTTGCGCGAGGCCCTCGCCGCCCGTGCGAGCAGCCGGCCGTCGTGCGAGGACACCTCGTACGAGCGACCCGACTCGCTCCGCGGGAACTCGCCCCCGATGTAGAGCTTGGCGGTGCGGCGGACGGGGACGCGGGTCTCGGCCATCAGCGGCCGCCGTTCGGCTCGAGCTCGAGGTACGGCTCGAGCCCATGGAGCCCGCCCTCGCGCCCGAACCCCGACTCCTTGTAGCCGCCGAACGGCGACGCGGGGTCGAACCGGTTGAACGTGTTCGCCCACACGACGCCGGCCTGCATCCGCTCGGCCATCCACAGGATCCGCGAGCCCTTCTCGGTCCAGATGCCCGCGGACAGGCCGTAGGGCGTGTTGTTCGCCTTCTCGACCGCCTCGGCCGGCGTCCGGAACGTGATGATCGAGAGCACCGGCCCGAAGATCTCCTCGCGGGCGATCCGGTGTGACTGCGAGACGTTCGTGAACAGCGTCGGCCGGAACCAGAAGCCGCGCTCGGGCAGGAGGCATTCGGGCTGGTACATCTCGGCGCCCTCGTCGACGCCGGCGGCGACGAGCTCCTCGATCTTCTCGAGCTGCGCCTTCGAGTTGATCGCGCCGATGTCGGTGTTCTTGTCGAGCGGGTTGCCGACGCGCAGCGTCTGGAGGCGCTCCTTCAACTTCTCGATCAGCGGCTCGAACACCGGCTCCTCGACGAGCAGCCGCGAGCCGGCGCAGCACACGTGTCCCTGGTTGAAGAAGATGCCGTTGATCACGCCCTCGACCGCCTGGTCGAGCGGCGCGTCCTCGAACACGATGTTCGCGGCCTTGCCCCCGAGCTCGAGCGTGAGCCGCTTGCCGGTCCCCGCGACCTTGCGGCGGATGATCTTGCCGACCTCGGTCGAGCCGGTGAACGCGATCTTGTCGACGTCGTCGTGCTCGACCAGTGCGCCGCCGGTCGAGCCGGCGCCGGTGACGATGTTCACGACGCCCGGTGGGAGCTCGGCCTCCTGGATCACCTGCCCGAGCAGGAGCGCGGTGAGCGGTGTCGTCTCGGCGGGCTTCAGCACCACGGTGTTGCCGGTCGCGAGCGCGGGCGCGAGCTTCCACGCGGCCATCAGCATGGGGAAGTTCCACGGGATCACCTGGGCCGCGACGCCGATCGGGCGCGGGTGCCGGTTGGGGAACGCGTAGTCGAGCTTGTCGGCCCAGCCCGCGTAGTAGAAGAAGTGCGCGGCGGCGAGCGGCAGGTCGATGTCGCGGGACTCCTTGATCGGCTTGCCGCCGTCCATCGTCTCGAGGACGGCGAACTCGCGGGACCGTTCCTGGAGTTGCCGCGCGATCCGGTAGAGGTACTTCGCGCGCTCGGCCCCCGGCAGGTCGCGCCACGCCTCGCCGGAGGCCTTGCGGGCGGCCTTCACGGCGAGGTCGACGTCCTCGGGCCCGGCCTCGGCGACCTCGGCGAGCTGCTCCTCGGTGGCGGGATCGATCGTCGGGAACCACGACCCGCTCTTCGGCTCGACGAACTCGCCCCCGATGAACAGCCCGTACCGCTCCTCGAGCCGGACGATGTCGGTGGACTCGGGCGCGTCCGCGTACTCCCACACGGGCTCGCGCTGCTCGAGCGCCGAGGTCGCGCTGCGCTCGATGTCCTTCGTCGCCACTCGACCTCCGCTCAGTCGATCGTGAAGTAGTTCGGCCCCTGGTAGCGGCCGGTGCGCTCCTTGTCGATCTGCATCAGCACGTCGTTCAGGAGCGTCGAGGCGCCGATGCGGAACAGGTCCGGCGTCATCCACTCGGGGCCGAG
>DATFEU010000269.1:0-3351 GCA_035250725.1 Actinomycetota bacterium | reverse complement strand
GAGGTGGAGCGTCGGCGCGAGGCACGCGCCGATCGCGACGTAGGACAGGTGCCACAGCGTGTACGGCGGGTGCAGCAGGGACCAGTAGTCCCGCCACCCGCCGGGCGCGAGCGCGTAGAAGGCGGGCCGCTCGGTCTCGCCGGTCATGCGGGTTCTGGTTCGCGTCGCGCGATGCCGTCCTTCTCGGTCGCGGGTTCCTCGGCGTCGAGCACCGGGGTCGACTTCACGGCCCAGGTCACCACGGCGGCCCCGTTGCTGAGGAGCCTCGTGCGGACGCGGCGCATCCCCGCCTCCTGCCACCATCGCACCTGCACCGGCAACGGGTACCGTCGCGCGAACTCCGAGATGCTCCGTCCGAGGAACTGCCCGGTCCGGTGCCACGCAGGCGAGACGACCCATCCGACCGCCGGCATCACGACCCTCGTGTGCGCGAACCACCCGGCCCGAGCCCACGACTCGGGCGGCACATGGCCCTCGAGCGAGGCCATCACGCCGCCCGGCCGGAGGACGCGGACGAGCTCGTCGACGGTGGCGGCCGGGTCGTCGACGTACCGCAACAGGTAGGTGAACGTCACTCCGTCGAAGGACGCGTCCCCGAACGGCAGCGACTGCGCCTGCCCGAGCACGAATCGGACGCGGTCCTGCAGCCCGGACTCGCGGACGTTCCCTCGGCCGCGCGCGGTCATCGCCGGACTCTGGTCGAGCCCGATCACACGGACGTTCCGGTGCGCGAGCTCCCGGGCGACGAGGCCGGTGCCGGTCGCCACGTCGAGCACCCACGACCCGGGGATCGCGTTGACCTTCGAGACGAGGAACCGCCGCCAGCGGGGGTCCTGGCCGAACGACAGCACCGAGCCCATCCGGTCGTACTCGGGGGCGATGCCCGCGAACAGCCGACGAGCGTGCTGGGTGCGCTCGGGGTCCATCACCGCTGAGCCTATCGGGCCGTCAGGTGAGCGGGAACGGCGACTGCCACCACCAGGGCGTCGCGCTCGTCTCGATGCGTTCGACCCACTTCACCCACCAGAAGCCGCGTCGCCCGGGCGCCACGATCCGGGCCGGGAACCCGTGCCCCGCGGAGAGCTCCCGCTCCCCCACACGGAGCGCGAGGAGCATCGAGGCGGCGTCCGAGATCGGGTACCGCCGCGCGAACCCGGTGGCCGAGACGGCAACGAAGCTCCGCGCGTCGTCGACGAACTCGACGATCCGGTCCAGGCGGACGCCGGACCAGTCCTGCGTCGCGTACCAGCCGCCGGTGCAGTCGAGCGTCGCCCGGACGCGGTCGGTCGCGGAACCGGCGAGCTCCTCGTACGACCACCTCCGTTCGCCGCCGGACGATCGGACGAGGAGACGCCACGAGGCCGGATCGATCGCGGGCGGCTCGTCGTCGAGCCACTGCGTGACCGGCATCGATCCGGGGTCGAAGGACCCCCGCTCGAAGGAGCCCGTCGTCCGGCGATCGGCGCCGGGCATCCCGGTCACGCGGACCAGCCCCTCCACGGCGCCGAACGCGACGATGCCGCCGCCCGCGATCGCACCTGCCCGGAGGAGGCTCCGACGCGACAGGTCGCTCGCCCGCGGCCTGACGGGGCGCCGGATGATGTGCCATGCGGCGAGCGGGATCGACAGGAGCGCGGCACCGACGTGGAGCTGCATCGCCAGCACGCTCGTCCACCAGCCCATCGCGTGGCCGACGCCGGTCGCCACCGCGAGCACGATCAGGATCGCGAGCGAGACGGACGCCGGCGTCCCGGGTCTCGCACGGCGGATCCCCCGGGCCGAGATCACGCTCTTCCACGGCGCGAGCAGGACGATCGCCAGGCCGACGGCCCCGTGCGCCGCGAGCGCCCAGAACGCCCACCCGCCGCCGACCGCGAACGCGAGACCGCCGGTGACGAGCGCGCCCGCGAGGAGCGCGAGGAGCGCGAGGTTCGTGCCGCGCCCGGCCCGGAACCGAGAACCCACGGTTCGAGGCTACGCCTCGGCGCTGGTTCCGGGGCCCCTCGAGAGGAGCCCGGGGAGGTCCGCGATCGTCTCGAGCAGGTGGTCCGGCGCGGGTGCCTTGTCGAGATCACCCGGGAGGAACTTCCCCGTCCGGACGAGCGCTCCCAGGATGCCGAGCTCCTGCGCACCGTGCACGTCGTTCAGGATGTCGTCCCCCACCATCAGCGCCCGGTCGCGGGGGACGCCGAGCATCGCGAGCGCCGCGTCGAAGAACGCCGGCGACGGCTTGCCGCAGATCGTCGCGCTGCGCCCCGTCGCCTCCTCGAGCCCGGCGATGTACGCGCCGGCGTCGAGCTCGAGACCGTCGCTCGTCCTCCAGTACAGGTTCCGATGCATGCCGACCAGCTCGGCCCCCTCCATGAGCCGGCGGAAGATCCGGTTCATCACCTCGTAGGTGAAGTCGTCGCACGCGCCGCCCACGACCACGACGTCGGCAGCGTCGATCTCCACGAGCTCGATGCCGTCGAGATCCGCCGCCGCGTCGCCGTCGGACAACACGAAGCACCGCGCGCCGGGCCGGTGCGTCCGGATGTGCTCCGCCGTCGCGACGACGGCCGTGACGAGCTCGTCGGTCCGGACGTCGAATCCGGCTCCATCCAGGGTCTCCGCGAGGTCGGCGCGCGTCTTCGTCGTCGTATTCGTGATGAGCCGGAACGGGATGCCCCGGTCGCGCATCCATCGCACGGTCTCGATCGCACCCGGCAGCGGCTCCCAGGAGGTCGCGAGCACGCCGTCGATGTCGAGCAGGACGCCGTCGATCGGAGTGGCGCCCTCGATCTCGGTCACGGCGAGCGAGTCTATCCGGGCAGGCTCTCGGCCTCGTCGATCGCGAGACCGAGGGAGCGCCGTCCACGCGTGACGCGTTCGGGCACCGGCTTGCCGGCCCGCCGGAGCAACCACTCCTGATAGGGCGCGATGAACCGATAGCGATCCGGCAGGAGCGGTCGGAGCCACCTCGTCGCGGCGAACGCGGCGCGCATCGCCGCCCGGCGGGCCGGGGTCAGGTCCACGCCGTAGAGCGACCGCAGCTCCGGCGGCAGCGTGCCGAACGCGAGCCGCGACACCCCGGTGAGCACCGGTCGCCACTCGGCTTCGCGTGGCGGATCGTGGAAGAGCTCGGCGACCCTCGTCGCCGCCTCGCCGACGCGCAGGATCCCCGAGTCGTAGACGGCCTGCAGGTACGCGCGCAGTTCCGGAACGGTCGGTGGGATCGTGGAACGCGGGATCCGGACCATCTCGGCCGCGAGCATCTGCTCTTCGTGGAACCGCTGGCGACCAGCGTCGTCGAGACGCCCGACCGTCGCCGCCTCGAACAGCAACGCGCTGTCCACGAGACAAGCGTGGACG
>DATFEU010000260.1:0-2265 GCA_035250725.1 Actinomycetota bacterium | reverse complement strand
CCACGATGGCGACGACAGGAGCAGCGCTCCCGGCCGAGCGGGGATACCTGACCAGGGCGTGGTTCGCGGTGGCGGCGGTGGTCCTCATGGCCGTCGCGGCGATCGCCCTTTCGATGGCGTTGACCGGGAACGATCCCGCGGGGGGCACGACCCCGACGCCCGTGAAGGACTTCGGGCCTGTCGAGGTGCAGAACCAGCCGATCGTGGTGAACGGCGAGGTGTGTGGACAGTGCCGGTGAGGTAGACCCCCTCTCCGCACGCGAAGGGGGCCGGCCCGAAGGGGCCGGCCCCCTTCTACGTGCTACCGCCGCTCGCTCGGAACGAGCGCTCCGCCGCCGGTAACGGACGTCACGTTCGCTCCGTGCGGCGGACCACCGAACCGATCGTGGTCCGCGCCTACGGTGGGCGCGGAACCGCCGGCACGGCGGCGGACGAGAAGGAGGGACGAGATGAGCATCGGGGTCGGAACGCTCAGGCCGAAGACGCGGATCATCCGCCCGGTGTGGCTGGCCGGGCTCCTCGCGGTCGTCGTGGCGCTCGCGGTGGCCGTGATCGTCACGAACTCGGGTGACGAGCCGGTTCGTGAGACACCCGGTACCCAATCCGCGGTCAGCGGGACGGCCGCGAACACACCGAGCGAACTGAGGGCTGCAACCACCGTCGTCGACGACACGACGTCCGCGAACACACCGAGCGAGGTGCGCCCGCACGTTCCACGGCGCGCGGCGAACGCCGAGAGCGTCTCGGGGACGATCGGGAACACGCCGACGGAGCTGAGCGGGGGGCTGAGCGCGATGGAGCGCTTCGCCAGGCATCAGCTCAGGTGAACCGAGCAAGGACGAACGGCCCGGCTCCCAGAGGGCCGGGCCGTTTCCGTGTGCGATACCTCCGCACGGAACCGAAGGTCGGTCGTGCGGCCGAGTCACCGTTCCCGTTCGTTCGCTAGGCGACGGCGCCGTGACACTTCTTGTACTTCTTGCCGCTCCCGCACGGACACGGCGCGTTCCGAGGAACCTTGTCACTCTTCGCCTGTGGCGCGGCACCCGCCTCCGCCTCCGCCTGCTCGCCGTGCGACGTCTGCACGCGCTGCGGGCGGGGGCGGCCGGGCTCGTCCTGACGGACGAGCTGCACCCGGTAGATGTACCGGACGAACTCCGCCTGGATCGCCTCGGTGAGCTCCTGGAACATCAGGTGGGCCTCCCGCCGGTACTCGGTCAGCGGGTCCTTCTGGCCGTACGCGCGCAGGTGGATGCCCTCCTGCAGGTAGTCCATCTCGTAGAGATGCTCGCGCCACTTCGTGTCGGTGATGTTGAGCAGGACGAGCCGTTCGAGCTCCCGCATCGTCTGCGAACCCAGCGCCTGCTCCTTCTCGTCGTACCGCTCGAGCGCGTCCTCCACGGCGCGCTGCTCGAGCTCGGCGGCGCTCACCATCTCCTCGAGCTCTTCCTTCGCGATCGTCGTCGGGAAGACCTCGGAGAGGCCCGCGAGGACGAGGTCGAGGTCCCACTCCTCGTTGAAGATCTCGTCGGGGGCGAGCTCGTGCACCGAGCGCCGGACGACCTCGTCCACCATCCGCAGCGCCTGATCCTTGAAGTCCTCGCCCGAGAGCAGCTGCTGCCGTTCCTCGTAGATCACCTGCCGCTGGGTGTTCATCACGTCGTCGTACTTCAGGACGTTCTTGCGTCGCTCGAAGTTCAACTCCTCGATCTGGCGCTGGGCGCCCTCGACGGCCTTCGTGACCATCTTCGCCGTGATCGGCTCGTCCTCAGGCCACTTCAGCCGTTCCATGATCGAGCCGATCCGGTCGGACGCGAACATCCGCATGAGGTCGTCCTCGAGCGAAAGGTAGAAGAGCGACTCGCCGGGGTCTCCCTGCCGGCCCGAACGTCCTCGGAGCTGGTTGTCGATCCGTCGTGACTCGTGGCGCTCGGTGCCGAGCACGTAGAGCCCGCCGACCCCGACGACCTCCTCGTGCTCCGCGTCGGTCTGCTGCTTGAGCTTGCGGTAGATCGGCTCGTACTCGGCCTCGTACTCGGCGCGCTCCTCCGGTTCCATCTCGAACAGGAGGTAGCGGTCGTTGTCCCATTCGCGCGCCGCCATCTCCTGCCGGGCGAGGTACTCGGGGTTGCCGCCGAGCAGGATGTCGACGCCGCGGCCGGCCATGTTCGTCGCGACGGTCACCGAGCCGAGCCGGCCGGCCTGCGCGACGATCATCGCCTCCTTCTCGTGGTTCTTCGCGTTCAGGACGTGGTGCTGGATCCCGCG
>DATFEU010000257.1:0-2395 GCA_035250725.1 Actinomycetota bacterium | reverse complement strand
GTTCGGCGTGCTCATCGAGGAGCTCTCGCGCGTCTCGGCAGGCGTGTCGCTCACCCCGCTCGTGTCCAAGCTCGGCGTGATCCCGCTCAGGATCGCCGGCGACGAGGACAAGGCGCGGCGGATGGCTCAGGGGATCGCGCGGGGCGAGCTGCTGATGTCGTACGCGCTCACCGAGGCCGGCGCCGGCTCCGACCCCGCGGCGATGACCACGCGGTACGAACGCGACGGCGACCAGTGGGTCCTGAACGGGACGAAGCGGTTCATCACGGGGGCGGGCGTCTCGCACGCGTACGTGGTCTTCGCGACGAAGGATCCGGCGATGCGCGGGGGGGGCGTGTCGGCGTTCCTCGTCATGAGGGACGACCCCGGCGTGGAGTTCGGGCGCAAGGAAGACAAGATGGGGATCCGCGGTTCGCCCACGCGCGAGGTGGTCCTGAGCGACGCGCGGCTCCCGGCGGACCGCCTGATCGGCACGGAGGGTGAGGGCTTCGCCTACGCGCTCCGAACGCTCGACTACTCGAGGCCGGTGATCGGCGCGCAGGCGGTGGGGATCGCGGCCGGCGCGCTCGACCACGCGGCGCGGTACGCGACCGAGCGGCATCAGTTCGGAAAGGCGGTCTCCGAGTTCCAGGGGGTCTCGTTCATGCTCGCCGACATGGCGATGCAGCTCGAGGCGGCGCGGATGCTCGTGTACAAGGCGCTCGCCCTGTGCGACGCCGAGGATCCTCGGATGTCGTACTTCTCGAGCGTCGCGAAGTGCTTCGCGTCCGACGCCGCGATGCGGATCACGACCGACGCGGTGCAGGTGTTCGGCGGGTACGGCTACGTGAAGGAGTACCCGGTCGAACGGCTGATGCGCGACGCGAAGATCACGCAGATCTACGAGGGGACGAACCAGATCCAGCGCATCGTGATCGCGCGGGAGCTGCTCCGGGCGCTCGACTGATGGAGCGCCGGCCGGTCCGGAGCGTCGCGGGCACCACGCTCCGGCCGGCGGCTCTGTCTCGATCGTCACCTCGTCCGCCCGTCGCCGTCCAGCTCGCGGAGCCCGGCCTCGCGTCGAGCGTGTCGGCCATGCGAGCTCCTCACCGACCTCGATCCCACCCCACCCGGACGGGTCCTCGGCACTATCGGCAGGCTCCGCGGTCGGGCGTAGTCCCCCGCCCGGGGGACCGGACCGCACGGACACGCCTCGACATGGCCCGGTCGGGGACGGACCGCTCGAGCCCCGGCTGTCGTGGGGCTCCGTTACGCTTCGGCGCGTGCTCACGCTGCGCGCCGACCCCTGGACGCCGGACTACGGGATGGGCTTCCAGGCCCGCCTCGGCGAGGTTCCCGCGAGCGCCGATCCGGACGTCGAACGCACCGACTGGTCGCGTCCGGTCTCCCCGGGGGAGCCCGACCCCGGCGTGATCTGGTTCGTCGACGGGGTGCGCAGGGTGGAGCTCCGAGTGCTCGCCGAGGAGGACGGGGCTCGGGTCCACGGCCTGTTCGGCTCGTGGGCGGTGGGCGCGGTCCGCAGCGACGGCCGCGCGACGTTCGCCGAGCACGACGTCGGACGCAACCTCGTGCTCGGCGGCGGTCGTTCGACGACCGGGGTGAACCTCGGGTCGGGGCCGCACCGGCTCGTGTTCGAGCCGCGTACGGAGACGGGCGCCGAGCCGGACACGCCGCTGCACGGCCTGCAGGAGGCGATGCGCGCCGGGGAGGCGGCGATCGCCACCCGGATCGCGGGATCGAGCGGATGCCTCGTCCTCGTGGACGGCCCACTGAAGACCCTGCGGGACGAGACCACATCGCCGATCGTGGGCGTGGTGAAGCGGTTCGTGCGCGCCTACCTGGGACCGGAGCACGACGGGCTGCTCGGGCGCCTCGCGCCGGGCGAGCGCACCCCGCTGTTCGGCCTCGCGTACGAGGGGCAGCCATTCGAGCGCTTCGCCTGGTACACGCGGCTCGTGCCCTCGCGTTCGGCCTGGCACGATCACGCCGGGCTCGTGCGGTGCGAGGTCCGGGCGGGCGCCGGGATCGATACGGCCCGCTCGCTCGCCGACCGCGTGAGCGCGACGCTTCCGCGCTTCGCCGGCCGGAGCAGCGATCCCCGGTACCCGCAGAACCTCGCGCCGGTCGGCGGCCTCGAGACGTGGCTCCAGCACCGGATGGGGCACCGCGGGCTCATCCGTCGGGCGATCACGGAGTGGCTGATGCGGGAGGCGGCGTGACCATCGACGACACGTCCGAGCCGGTCGGCATGGTGCTCGGGACCGAGGACGCGACCCCGCTTACGTTCTGGGTGGGCGTCGCGCCGGACGCGTACCTGCAGCTCGACGACGCGGTGATCGTGGACACCGAGGTGCCCGGCCGCGGCGCCCTCCGGATCGCCGGGATCGTGCAGGAC
>DATFEU010000045.1:0-12712 GCA_035250725.1 Actinomycetota bacterium | reverse complement strand
CGCGAGGCCGATGGACAGCTCGCGTTCGAGGTCCGGGACGACGGCGTCGGGTTCGACACGACCTCGGTCGGCCACGGCACGGGTCTCCGCGGGATGGCCGACCGGGTGGAGGCGGTCGGTGGAACGTTCGAGCTCGAGTCCGCGCCGGGCCGCGGCACGAGGATCGCCGGGCGAGTGCCCGTCGGGGCCGGCCGATGAGCTCGGGGACTCGACGGTCGTCCGAGACGACGGTGTCGGCTTCAACCCTGGGTCGGCGCGGCGCGGCACCGGCCTGCAGCGACTACCTCAGGCGTCCGAGGCCGCGGCCCACGCGGACTCGAGGCGGTCGGGTCCGAACACAGCTTTCGGGATGTACGCGGCCGCCCCGCACTCGGCGGCCCTCGGCGCGTACTCCTCCTCCTCGTAGGTCGAGAGCAGCAGGACGATGACCTTGTCGGCACCGTCGGCCAGGATCTGGCGGGTCGCGTCGAGCCCGTTGATGCCGGGGAGGTTGACGTCCATCAGGACCAGGTCCGGCGAGAGCTCGCGGGCCATCTCGACCGAGTCTTCGCCGGTCTCGGCCTCGCCCACGACGTCGAAGCCCTCGGTCGCGTCCACCACCATTCGGGCCGCCATCCGGAAGGGCTCCTGGTCGTCCACGATCAGCACTCGAACCATCGACCTGCTCCTTCACGTTCAAGCGTCCCACCGGGACCCGTTTCCGACAGTGATGCCAGCACCACTGTTCGGGTGGGCGGTTCGAGGGACGCTCGCACTTACCCCCTGCGGGCGCTACGAGGCCGAACCGACGCGCAGGAACGCCTGTTCGATGACCATCCGCGTGTTCAGGTTCAGGTCCTCGGCGAGCGCCGCGCGGGCCTCCTCGACCGCGGCCATCGCCTTCGTCGCCGGGGCCAGGCCGCCGGGAGCGGCGCCCACGTCCGGATTCATCAGCATCTCCGGCCCGCTTCCCACCGAAACGGCAACCGTGTCGCGCAGCAACGCCGACACGCCCATGAGCACGCGGTCGGCGTAGTCGCGTTCGGCCCGCCTGACCAGTCGCTTGTGGCGCTCCTCGATGCGCCGGATCGCGCCCCGATACGCATCCTCAGCGCGTCCGCGATCGTCCAGGAACGGCGTCAGCTCGTCCGCGAGCCGCGCGTCGAGATCCTTGCGATACCGCTCGGCCGCCTCGAGGACGAGGGCGGCGGCCTCCACGGCGCCCGCGCCACCTCGGCGGGCCGCCTCGAGCGCCTGGATCGAGGTCTCGCGGAACCCGATCCCCTCCTGCTCGGAAGCGAGCCTCCGGGCCCGGCCGAGGTTGCCGCCCGCGAGCCGTGCCGCGAGCGCCGCGCGATCCGGATCCACACCCTCCTCGACGAGCGTCTCGACGACGAACGGCTCCGATAGCGGGCCGAACGACACCACGTGGCAGCGCGACATCACCGTCTCGGGCAGCTCGTCGGGGCGCGCGGACAGGAGCAGCAACACCGTGTCCGCAGGCGGCTCCTCGAGCACCTTGAGCAGGACGTCGGCGGCCGCGGGATTCAGGCGGTCGGCCTCCCGGATCACGAACACCTTGCGGCCGGGTTCGGGCGCCGTCCGGTACGCCGGGTGCCAGACGTCGGCCCGGACGGTGTCGACGTGGATGTCCCGCCCCTCGGGTTCGACCACGACCTCGTTCGGGTGCTTGTCCTGCAGCGCGAGCCGGCAATCGCGGCACGTCCCGCACCCGCCCTGCGAACAGAGCAGCGCGGCGGCGAAGGCCCGAGCCGCCTGCTGCTTCCCACCGCCCTCGGGACCCGCGAGCACGTAGGCGTGATGCGGCCGAGCGGCCGCCTGCCGCAGGAACGACATCGCGTGGTCCTGCCCGGGGACGAGCGAGAGCACGGGGAAGCCGTCGTCCGGCGTTCCGAGCGGGGTCGAGACCTCAGCCATGGTCCTCGTCCTCGCGCTCCTTCAGCACGCGCCCCAGCGCCTCGACCACCTGGAGGTGGACGTTCTCCGGTGTCTGGTCCGCGTCGACGACGACGAACCGCTCCGGATGCTCCTCGGCGATCCGGAGGTACGCGTCGGAGACTTTGGCGTGGAAGTCCTCCCCCTCCACCTCGATCCGGTCCGGCTCCTCGAGGGAGCGAAGCAGACCGGCCTCGGGTTCGAGGTGCAGGAGCAGGACGAGGTCGGGGAACAGGCCCTGGGTGGCCCACACGTTCAACGTCAGGACGTCCTGCTCCCCGAGACCGCGAGCCCCTCCCTGGTACGCGAGCGAGGAATCGATGTACCGGTCGCAGATCACGATCGCCCCCTCTGCGAGTGCCGGGCGGATCACCGACGCGACGTGTTGCGCCCTGCTCGCGGCGAACAGCAGCGCCTCGGTCCGGGGTTCGATCCGCCCCGTCTCGTGGGCGAGCAGCACCTTTCGCAACTCCTCGCCCACGGGCGTTCCGCCCGGCTCGCGCGTCACCATGACCGTGATGCCCTGCGACTCCAGCCACTCCTTGGCCAGGCGGATCTGCGTGCCCTTCCCGGACCCCTCGACACCCTCGAAGGCGACGAACAGCCCGTTCGTTGGCGGGCGCTTCAGCTTGGGGACGAGCCCGAGGGGCTGCGGCTTGTTCACCCGGAACCGCCGGAGCCCCCTCCGCGTCACCCCGCCCGCGAGCAGCGCGCCCACGCCGGCGACCATCAGGGCGATGCGGGGGCCGGAGAAGTCCAACGTGCGCTCGCCGATCGTCACGTCGCGGGTCCCGATCGCGCCCGCGATGACGGGGAACAGCGTGAGCGAGAGGAACAGCCCGAGCCGGGACAGCACGGTGAGCGCCGCGAACGTCCGGCCGCGGAACTCGTCGGTCACGTTCTCCTGGAGCAGCACGTAGCCGCTCACCCACGCGGAGCCGCAGAACGCGCCGAGGATCACCGTGATGACCGCCGCGTACCCGATCTCGGGCATCGCCGCGAGCACGATCAGGGTACCGGCGGCCGCCATGATCGACCAGACGAACACGTACTCACGGGGGACGAAGTCCACCATCTTGTTCGACGTCGCCATGCCGATGCCCATCCCGATCCCGAACGATGTCACGAGGATGCCCCATCCGGGGTTGCCGGCGCCGAGCGTCGTCGTCGCGAAGAGCGGACCGAGCGCGAGCACGGCGCCCACCGCGCTGAACGCCGACACGATGCCGAGCGTCATGGCCGAGGCGAGCGAGTTCTCCCGGAGGAACCGCACGCCGTCCACGATGTCCCTGCCTATGCGGGAGAGCTCGAATCGCGCGAACGTGTGCGGCGCGAGTGCCGGGATCTTGATCCGGCTGACGAGCAGCGCCGAGGTACCGAACGTCGCCGCATCGAGCCACAGCGCCAGGAAGGCGGGGTTGTCGGAGAGCCACGGGACCAGGTCCGACCCGCCCGAGAGGAACGCGAACACGAGACCGCCGAGCGGCAACGTGGCGTACGTGACGATCAGGCCGAGGGAGTTCGCGTTCGCGAGCTGTCGCCGCGGAACGAGGTTCGGCAGCGACGCGTCCCGTGCAGGCGTCCAGAGCAGCGAGAAGCACTCGATCACGAACGAGACGAGGAAGATGGCCCAGAGCGGGGAGAGGAACGGCATCAGGGCGTAGAGGCCGCCGCGCGCGACGTCGGCGGTGATCATCACGGTCTTGCGGTTCACGCGGTCGACGATCGCTCCGGCGATCGGACCGAACAGGATCGCGGGAGCCATGCGGGCCACCATGACGCCGGCGACCGCGTAAGCCGCCCCGGCCTCGCCGCCCTTGCTCGCGACCAGCGCGGTGACGGCGACGAACCCCACCCAGTCGCCGAACGAGCTGATCGTCTGCGCGGCGAGCAGCTTGGAGAACGACGACTGGGTGATGAGGTCCTTGAAGGTCGCCGGGCGGGTCCCTCGGAGCGCCGCGACCTCGTCGGCGAACGACGCCACCTAGCCCTCCGTCGCCGGCGCGTCGCTCGCCGCCGGCGACGCTGCCTTCGCCGGAGCGACGGCGGTCGTGCCGGCGCCGTTGGCCTGCTTCTTCGTGGTCGTGGCTCGTTTCTTGGCCGTCGTCCGCTTCGCCGCGGTGGACTTCCTCGTCGTCCGTTTCGCGGCAGCGCCCCCCTTCTTGGCCGCCCCGCCCCCCTTGGCGGCGCGCGCCGCCCGCGCCGCGGCCTTCGCGGCTCGAGCCTCGGCCTCCGCCTCGGGGTCCCCGGGCTTGGTCAGGGTGAGATCCAGGCCGAACTCTGCCCCGCACCCCCAGCATCGGACGCTCTTGGGTCGGCGTACGAGCAGCGAGCCGCACTCCGGGCACGCATGGTCCGCGTCCGGTGGGTGGTTCACAGCGAAGTCGCAGTCCGGGTACCGCTCGCACCCGTACATCAGTCCGAACCGCGTCCGCCGGATCACGATGTCGCCCTCCCCGCACTGCGGGCACCGCACGCCGGTCGAGGTCGGAGGTTCCTTCTTGATGTAGCGGCAGTCCGGATAGCCCGAGCACCCGATGAACGGGCCGAACCGGCCGAACCTGCGCTGGAGCGGGCGACCGCATTCGGGGCAGTTCTCGTCGAGCGTCTCGGGCTCGGGACGCACCTGCCCGTCCAGGTTGCGGACGTACTTGCACCCGCCGTCCTCGTCGCCGAACCGCGAGCATCCGATGAAGAAGCCGTACCGCCCGAGCCGCTTCTGAAGTCGGCCCGGCGGCGTGCGTCCCTCCTCGATGCACCTCGGGCACTCCTCGTCGACCTCCTCGACGTACCGCTCGAACTTCTCCTCGGCCCGCTCGAGCGCCTCGGAGAACGGCCCATAGAACTGGCGGAGCACCTGGACGCGTTGGAGCTCGCCCTCGGCGATCTCGTCGAGGTCCTCCTCCATCTCGGCCGTGAAGTTCACGTTGACGATGTCGGGGAAGTGCTCGACCAGCTTGTCCGTCACCACTTCCCCGACGTCGTTGGGGAAGAACCTGCGGTCCTCGAGCCGGACGTACCCGCGGTCCTGGATCGTCGAGATGATGGACGCGTACGTCGACGGCCTCCCGATCCCGAGCTCCTCGAGCGTCTTCACGAGCGATGCCTCGGTGAACCGCGGCGGCGGCTGCGTGAAGTGCTGCTCGGGCAGGAGCTCCATCAGCCGGAGCGCCTGCTCGGCCGTGAGCTCGGGGAGCCTGCGGTCGCCGTCCTCGTCGGCGGCGTCGTCGCGTCCCTCGGCGTACACGCGGAGGTGGCCGTCGAAGATCATCGTTCGGCCGGTCGCGCGCAGACGGTAGCGCGCCGTCCCGGCGACCGCGTCGATGTCGACGCCCACCTGCTTGAACCGCGCCTGCGCCATCTGGGTCGCGACGGTCCGCTGCCAGATCAACGTGTAGAGGCGGAGCTGGTCGTGGTCGAGCGCGGCGGCGACGCGATCGGGCGTTCGGAGCACCGACGTCGGCCGGATCGCCTCGTGCGCCTCCTGCGCGTTCCGCGACCTGGTCTTGAACCGGCGCGGCTCCGCGATCGCGTACTCGCGGCCGAACTCCGCCCGCACGAGCTCCGCGATCTCCCGGAGCGCGGACTCGGCCAGGTTGAGGGAGTCGGTGCGCATGTACGTGATGAGCCCGACCGTCCCCTCCCCGGGCAGGTCCACTCCTTCATAGAGGCGCTGCGCGAGCGTCATCGTCTTGCGCGCGCCGAACCCGAGCTTGCGGGCGGCCTCCTGCTGCAGGGTCGAGGTCTTGAACGGAGGGCGCGGCCCCTCCTTGCGCTCCTTGCTCTCGACCTTCGCGACCCGGTAGGCGGCCTCCCGTAGCCGCTCGACGTGCGCAGCCGCCTCCGCCTCGGTGGAGAGCAGCACGCCCTTCTTGTCGGGTGACGCCGCGAGCCGGCCGTCGGGCACGCTTGCGAGGCGCGCCACGAACGGCTGCTCGTGGTCCTCCGGGGTGAGGCGCGCGTCGACGCTCCAGTACTCCTTGGGCTCGAACGCCCGGATCTCGCGCTCGCGCTCGACGATCAGCCGGAGCGCGACCGACTGGACCCGTCCGGCCGACAGTCCGGGCTGCACCCGGCGCCAGAGCAGCGGCGAGATCTTGTAGCCGACGAGCCGGTCGAGGACCCGGCGCGCCTCCTGCGCGTCGAACAGCTTCAAGTCGACCTCACGGGGGCGGGCGAACGCCTCGAGGATCGCGTCGCGCGTGATCTCCGTGAACGTGACCCGCTTGGCCTCCGACGGCTCGACCCCGAGGAGCGAGGCGACGTGGTACGCGATCGCCTCCCCTTCCCGGTCGTAGTCCGTCGCCAGGATGAGGTCGTCCGCCGCCTTGCCTGCCTTCCTCAGGTCGGCGACGTGCTTCTTGGAGTCGGCGGGAACCTCGTAGGTGACCTCGAACCCGTTGTCGACGTCGACGCCGAGGTCGCTCTTCGGAAGGTCACGGATGTGGCCGTAGGAAGCCCGGACGGCGTAGTCGCCGCCCAGGTACTTCTCGATCGTCTTCGCCTTCGCAGGCGACTCGACGACGACCAGCGTCTTGCTCATGTTCTTCGCCCCATGACCTGCAGTTTTCCGTCGTCAGAAGGGGAACGGAGGACCCGAGAGCGCCGAGGGGGCCTCCGCGCGCAGGGTACCAGCCGCCTCCTCCGGGCCCGGTACGTCGGCCGCTCGCCGCGCGGGTGCGCCACGACCGGCTCCCGGGCACCGGTCAACGCGCTGCTAGGCTCGATCCATTCCCACCCGGCTCCCCGGAGAGACGCGTTGCTCGCGCTGCTGACCGACTTCGTGACCGACGAGATCGCCCAGTACGGCTACCTGGCGATCTTCGTGCTGATGCTCCTCGAGTCGGCCTGCATCCCGATCCCCTCCGAGGTCACGATGCTGTTCGGGGGGGCTCTCACGACGGCCGGCTTCCTCGCGCCCGAACAGCAGCTCGACTTCTGGCTCGTCGTCGTGGCAGGGACGGTCGGCAACGTCGTCGGCTCCTGGCTCGCCTATTGGGCCGGGTACGCCGGTGGGCGCCCGCTCGTCGATCGGTGGGGCCGGTACCTGCTGATCCGGCCGCACGAGGTTGACCGCGCCCACGGATGGTTCGAACGCCGGGGCCAGAGCGCCGTCTTCGTCGGGCGCTTGCTCCCGGTGATCCGCACCTTCATCAGCCTGCCGGCCGGCGTGGTCCGGATGGGGTTCTGGCGCTTCACCCTCTACACGGTGCTCGGCTGCCTCCCCTGGTGCCTGGCCCTGACCTGGGTCGGCGCGCTGCTCGGAGAGCGCTGGGAGTCGGCCGAGCGTCTGATGCGGCCGTTCGCCTGGGCGATCGCCGTCGCGCTCGCGCTCGGGATCGGCGTGTGGATCTGGCACCGGATCCGGACGATCAGGACCGAGGAGGCCGAACGCCGGGCGCATGCCGACGGCACCGAGCACGCGACGATGGCCGAGGGCTCGAAGGACGGCTGAGCCTGGCGGTCAGCCGAGGTCGGCGCGCATCACCCAGGACTCGCCGTCGGCCTCCTCGCGGACGCGGGTGAACCCGACCCGCTCGTACATCATCCGGGAGCGGTTGTGCACCGCGACCGAGAGCGACAGCGCCTGGAACCCGTCCTCGCGCGCCTGCACCATCAGCGCCCGGAGCAGCGTCTCCCCGATCCCCTTGCGTCGGTGGAACGGGACGACGGCGATCCCGAGCTCCGGGGTCTTCTCGTCGACGAACCCGTAGCCCGGCTCCTCCGCCGTGAACAGCCGGTACCAGGCCGCCCCGACCGGCGTCCCGTCGAGGTCGGCGATCACGCCCGCGTCGCCGTGCCGGCCCCAGTCGCGGTGGTACCGCTCGAGCACGGGGTCGGCGAGCGTCGCGATCGTCCGCTCACGCGGCCAGTCGGGATTCCACGCGGCGGCCTCGTAGAGCATCTCCCGGAGGAACCCATCGTCCTCGTGCGTCGCGGGACGGATGTTCACGCGCGCTCCCGTGCCATGCTTCGGCGGATGGCCACCCTAGCGCAGTCGCGCCTCGCGGCGCTCGCGCGCACGGTTCGCGAACGCTACCGGGACGACGAGGTGGGCACCCACGCTGCCGCGCTCGCGTACCAGCTGTTCCTGTCCACCCTGGCCATCTCGCTCGTCGGCCTCGCGCTGATGGGGCTCGCCGAGGACGTGCTGCCGTTCGACCTGCCCGAGGGGACGGAGGAGCAGTTCGCCAACTTGACCAAGGCGAGCGCCACCCTGGGGATCGTGAGCTTGGTCGTCCTGCTCTGGACGGCCTCGGCGCTCGCCCGGCGCGCGAGCAACGCCCTTCGCGCCGTGTTCCGCACGGGCCGGGAGGGCGCCGTCCGCGGCGGCCTCCGCGCGGTTGCGACGACCCTCGGCCTCATCCTGGTCATCGGCGCGCTGCCGGTCCTGACCGGGATCATCACGGCGGTGCGGGTCGCCGCCGGCTTCGAGACGCCGTTCCGGATCCTCGGCCTCGCGGCAACCGCGGCGCTCGAGTTCGGCCTGTTCCTCGTCGCCTACACGGTGCTCACGCCCGGCCGGATCGGGTGGCGCGCGCACCTGCCGGGGGCGCTCGTCATGACGGCCGGCTGGGAGCTGTCCAAGCTCGCCGGGGGGCTCCTGCTTGTCTACTACGTCTCGAGGGCGAGGCTCCTGTACGGGTCGATCGGGGCGGTGGTCGGATTGCTCGTGTTCCTGCGCCTGACGACCGGGCTGTTCCTGTTCGCGGCCGAGCTGTCGGCCGCGCTCCGCGACCGCCGGCGGGCGGCGGGATCGAGTCCGGGAGAGGCCCCCGCCGGCTGAGCCGGCTCGACCACGGAAGCGGGCGGTGCCATCCTCAGGTCATGGCCGGCCGGCTCCGCACGTTCCGCGGGGTGATGCGCGATCCCGACCTCCGGGCCGTCGCCCTCGCGTACCTCGGCTTCAACATGACGGAGTTCGCCACCTGGATCGCGATCCTCGTGTTCGCGTTCGACCGCGGCGGCGCGGCCGGGGCGGGCGTGGCGTCGCTGGTCCTCCTGATCCCCTCGGCGATCGCGGCACCCTTCGCCGCATACGCGGGTGACCGGTTCCGTCGCGACCGGGTGCTCCTCGTCGCCTACCTCCTGCAGGCGCTCGCGCTCGGAGGAACGGCGCTCGCGCTCTTCCTCGAAGCCCCCCTGGCCATCGTCTACGGAGCGGCGACGATCGCGTCGATCACGATCACGTTCACGCGACCGGCGCAGAACTCCCTCGTCCCCGCCCTGACCGAACGGCCCGAGGACCTCACGGCGGCCAACGTCGCGACCGGCATGGTCGAAGGGGTCGGCAAGATGCTCGGACCGATCGTCGCCGGCGCCCTGTTCGGCGTCTCGGGCCCGTGGTCGGTGTTCGCGACCTTCGCCGTGGTCACGCTCATCGAGGCCCTCCTGGTCGCGCGACTCCGGGTGGACACGTCCGCGGTGACGCCGGCGGCCAGGATCGGCGCCGCGCACGTCTGGCACGAGACCCTCGGAGGGTTCCACACCCTGCGCCGCGAGCGCGAGCCGCGCCTGATCGTGATCCTGTTGTCCTCGGGCGTCGTCGTGGTGGGCGCCCTCGACATCCTGTTCGTCGCGACCGCGATCGATCTCCTGGACATCGGGCAGAGCGGCGCCGGGTACCTGAGCGCCGCCTTCGGGTTCGGCGCGATCGTGGGGGCGGCGTCGACGATCGCGTTGGTCGGCCGCCACCGGCTCACGCCGCCGCTCGCCACCGGCGCGCTCGTGTTCGGCGTACCGATCGGGCTCGTCGCGCTCGCGCCCTCGGCGGTGAGCGCCCCGGCCCTGTTCGCCGTGGCGGGCGGGGGCCGCAGCATCGGCGACGTGGCGGGGAGGACGCTGCTCCAACGGGTGTCCCCCGACCGGTTCCTCTCGCGCGTGTTCGGCGTGCTCGAGGGGCTCATGATGCTCGCGCTCGCGACCGGCTCGATCGTCGCGGCGATGCTGATCACCGCGTTCGGCGTCCAGCCCGCGCTGGTGGCCGTCGGCGCGTTCCTCCCGCTCGTGGTCCTGCTGACGTCGGGCCGCCTGCTGTCGATCGACCGGCACGCCGAGGCACCGGACGCGGCGACGCTCGCCGTCCTTCGAGCGGTCCCGTTCTTCGAGCAGCTGCCCGCCCCCGCGATGGAACGGGTCCTCGCCGACGTGGTCCCGCGGACGGCGGCTGCCGGCGAGGCGTTGATCCGCGAGGGCGAGGTGGGGGACCGCTTCTACGTGATCGCCGAGGGCGAGGCCGAGGTGACGCGGGGCGGGCGTCACGTCGCGAGGCTCGGGCCAGGCTCATACGTCGGCGAGGTCGCGCTGCTCCGGGACGTCCCGCGAACGGCGACGGTCGTGGCGACGACGCCCCTTCGGCTCCTTTCGCTGGACCGGGATCCGTTCCTGCTGGCCGTCACCGGTCATCCACCGAGCCACGCCGAGGCGCGCGCGGTAGCCGAGACGAGGATGCGCTAGCCGCGCGCGATCACGTGTTGAACGACAGCGAGGCGGCGACGGCGAACCCGAACGCCACCGCGAGCCCGACCGACTTGTTGCGCTTCGCGTACTCGAAGGCCTCGGGCAGCATCTCGTCCGCCAGCATCGTCAGGATCGCGCCGCCCGCGAACGCCTGGATCGCGGCGATCCACGTGCCGGACGCGTCCTCCAACAGGGCGTAGCCCACGCCTGCGGCCACCGTGCTCGTCACGACCACGGCGCCCCACAGCGCCAGGACCCGCCCCCTCGTCCAGCCATCGCGGGCGAGGTCGGTCGTCGCGGCGATCGCCTCGGGGATGTTCGAGAGGAACACGGCCACGATCACGGCGACGCTCGCTTCGTCGCCGGTGAGGAGCGATGCGCCGATCACGACGGACTCGGGGATGCCGTCGAGCACCGCGCCGAGGACGATCGCGAGGCCTCCGGTCGAGCCCGTGTGTCCGGCGCGACGCGCGTCGATGAAGAGCGCGCCGCCGTAGAACACCAGCGCGCCGAGAACGAAGCCCGCCGCGATCGCGAGCGAATGCGCCGCGGTGACCACGGCCTCCTCGACGAGCTCGTACGCGACCGCGCTGATCAGGACGCCGGCGCCGAACGCCATGATCATGCCGAGGAGCCGCTTACCGATCGGGAGGAGGAACGCGGCGATCGCGCCGATCAGCAGCGATGAGGCCCCGACGAGGGACCACGCCATCGCCTCGATCACGGAGGCGAGAGCCCGGTCTCGGACGCGACGCGCTGGAGGCCCTCGATCGAGACCGCGATGAACTCGTCGAGCGCAAGGCCGATGCCCTCCTCGACACCGCTGACCTCCTCCCGGTTCACGCCGGGGGCGAACGCCTTCTCCTTCAGCTTCTTCTTCACCGACGAGACCTTCATGCCCTCGGCTCGCTCGGGGCGGACGAGCGCCGCCGCGACGAGCAGCCCGGCGACGGCGTCCGCGTGCACGACGGCCTTCGACATCAGGTCGATCCGGTACTCGGGGTAGGCGTGCGCGAGCACACCGTTGATCACGCGCTCGTCGACCTCGGCCTCGCGGAGCCACCCCGCGGCCAGGCGCGCGTGGTTGGCCGCGTCGTCGCCGGTGTGGTCCTGGTCGAGGTCGTGGAACAGACCGGTCAGGCCCCAGAGCTCCGCGTCCTCGCCGAACCAGCCGGCGAGCGCCCGCATGACGCCCTCGACCGAGATGAGGTGGCGGACGGTCGTCTCCTTCAGACACTTCTCGCGGCACAGGGCGACGGCGGCCTCGCGATCCATCAGCCGGTCTCAACCTTTGCAGACCGATCCGACGCGACGACGAACGGCACGCTCGAGAGCACCACGTTCGGCTCGAACAGGAACAGACGCTTCACGAACAGGGCGTTCTGGTTGTGCAGGATCCGCTGCCACCATCTCGAGACGACGAACTCGGGCAGCACGACGAGCACGAGCGTCCCCGGGCGCGAGGTGAACCGCCGGACCTCCTCGAGCGTCGGCCTGGTCAGGTCTCGGAACGGCGCCTCGACGATGTCGAGCGGGATCCGGATCCCCGCCTCGGACCATTCCTCCTGCATCCGGTGAGCGGCCTCCGGGTCGAGGTCGAAGTAGATCGCGCGCGTCTCGGACGCCTCGAGGGTCTCGGCGTAGTTGATCGCTCGGATCGTGGCGTCGTGCACCGCCGAGACGAACACGAGGGCCACCGTTCGCTCGGGGATCAGCGGCCGCGCGTCCACACCCACGGGCCGGCCCTCGTCGACGATGACGGGAACGTCGGTGACGACGATGTTCCGCTCGCGCAGCAGGCCGCCCTTGAGCCTGATCAGGGCGGCGCGGCGGAACACGTAGTCGAGCAATGAGCCCTCGACCATCTCCGGGATGACCACGTTCACGAAGTCCTCGGGCACCCGCTCGATCCCGCGCACGTACCGCTTCACCGCATCGAGGAGGTTGTCCTTGCCGAGGTGGAGCGGCTCGAGCGGCGGAGCGTTCGCCGAGAACTCGCGCCAGCGGTCCTGGAGGTCCGGCAGGATCGGCTCGTCGGTCGGATACAGAAGGTGGAGCTCGGTCGGCCGGATCGAACGGATCACGCCGACCGCCTCGGCGGCCGCCGCGTCGAGATCGCGGATCACGACGACCATGTGGTTCACGCCGTAGTCGGACGCATGGACGACGCCGCGTCGGAGCTGCTTCATCACGGAGGCGTAGTGGCGATGGATGACGGTGAACAGGACGATCAAGATCGCCATGAAGACGACGGAGAGCCAGGCACCTGCCGTGAACTTCGTGATGGTTACGACCACCAGGACCACGCCCGTCGCGA
>DATFEU010000253.1:0-2355 GCA_035250725.1 Actinomycetota bacterium | reverse complement strand
GGCCGGCAGGATCGACGCCGCGGCGTTCGACCGCGACCTGATCACCCTGTCGACCCAGCCGACCCGCGACGGATACGCTGGCGACCAGACGCTGTTCGCGCCGCCGTTCACGACGACCGACGAGGAGCTCGCAGAGATGGTCTCCCGGTTCTCCGACGCCGTGCGCGCCGTCGCCACGGAGGTCGAGGCCGAGCTCGAACGCTCCCCGGCCCCCATGAGCAGCGGGGGCGGGCGATGAGCGTTCGCGAAGGGCGGCGGCCGCTCCGGGTGCTGATCCTGCAGCACGAGGAACCGACGCCGCCCGGGCACGTCACCGAGTGGCTCCGCAACCACGACGCAGAGGTGGAGACGTACCGCATGGATCTCGAGGAGCGGGATCTCGACCCCTCGAGCTACGACCTCATCGTCTCGCTCGGCTCGGAGTTCGCCGCGTTCGACGACTCGAAACGGTTCGTCGTGAACGAGGCGAAGCTCTTGCGCCGCGCCGTCGACGAGGACGTGCCCGTGCTCGGCCTGTGCTTCGGGGGACAGCTGCTGGCGCGCGTCCTCGGCGCCGAGGTGTCCCGCTCGGACGGGTCCGAGATCGGCTGGCTCCCCGTCCGCACCGCCGACCCCCAGCTCGTGCCCGACGGCCCGTGGTTCCAGTGGCACTTCGACGTGTTCACGGCGCCGCCGGGCGCCACGGTCGTGGCGGAGACCGACGCCGGCCCGCAGGCGTTCGTCGCGGGGCGCTCGCTCGGCCTGCAGTTCCACCCGGAGGTGACGACGCAGATCATGGACGACTGGGTCCGGGTCTACCGTCACGAGCTCGACGCCGACGGCGTGGACCCGGACTCGCTGCTCGAGGAGACCCACCGCCGAGCCGACGAGGCGCGGTCGAACGCGATGCAGCTGTTCGAGCGATTCCTGCGAGACGTGGCCCGCCTGGCGCCCGCCGACGAGACGGGCGAGCGAGCGGCCGGCTGACGGGGCGGAGGCCGAACGTGCAGGGAACCGTGCGATCGGACGAGTCGAGCGTCTTCCCCCGCTTCCTCGATCTCGCCTACCCGAACGTCGAGCAGGGCGACGGCGTCTGGCTGAGCACGGTGGACGGTCGCACGGTCCTCGACGCGTCGTCGGGGGGCGCGATGGTGGCGTGCCTCGGCCACGACGTCCCCGAACTGGTGGAGGCCGCGGCCCGGCAGGCCGAACGGATCGCCTACTACTACAACCACCACTTCACGAACGAGCCGCAGGAGCGGCTCGCCGCCCGCCTGCTCGAGGTCGCGGCGCCGGAGATGGCGCGCGTCCGGTTCGTGTCGGGTGGCTCCGAGGCGATCGAGACCGCGCTGCAGCTGGCGAGGCTGTACCACGTCGAGCGGGGGGACACCGAGCGATGGCGTGTGGTCTCGCCGTCGCAGGCCTACCACGGCTCCACGATGGGGACCCTGGCGCTCTCCGGCCGCGCCTCGCTCCGCGAACCGTACGAGCCCTACCTCGCGCGACACCTCCACATCCCGCCCAGCACACCGCGGTTCGACCCGACGGGCGACGCCGCGCTCGAGGCGCTCGACCGCTCCCTCGAGGAGGCCGGCCCGGAGACCGTGGCCGCCTTCCTCTGCGAGCCGGTCAGCGCGGCCGCGCTCCCCGGGTACTCACCGCCGGAACGGTTCTGGGAGGGTCTCGAGCAACGGCGGGAGCGGCACGGGTTCCTGATCTGCTTCGACGAGGTCGTGACCGGCCTCGGCCGGGTGGGAACCTGGCTCGCCGCTCACCAGGTCCCGATCGAGCCCGACATCGTCTCGATCGGCAAGGGCCTGGGCGCCGGGTACGCGCCGCTCGGAGGGGTCCTGTGCCGCGCCCACGTCTACGAGGCGCTCGACCGGGGATCCCGGGAGTTCGACCTCGGGCACACGTGGGACGGCGCGCCGCTCCCCTCGGCCGTCGGGCTCGCCGTCCTCGACCTGCTCGTCGAGCGCGGGCTGGTGCAGCGCGTCCGCGAGCGGGGACCGAGCCTCCGCGACGAGCTCGCCGACGCCCTGTCGGGTTCGGAGATCGTCGGTGAGGTTCGAGGCCGTGGCTTCCTCCTGGGTGTGGAGCTCGTCGATCCGAGGGACGGAACGTCCTTCCTGCCGGTCGACATGGACGCCGGCTCGATGACGGACGATCTCGCGTTCGAGAACGGCCTGCTCGTCACGTCGACCCACCCCCAGGCCGACGGGTTCGCGGGCGACCAGGTGCTCCTCGCGCCCGCCTTCACCAGCACCGACGAGGAGCTCGCGGAGATGCTGCAACGGCTGCGCACGACGCTGGAGGGCGTGGAGCAACGGGTCAAGGACGCGCTCTCGGGACCGGGTGCGACGGGATGAGCGACGG
>DATFEU010000249.1:0-13892 GCA_035250725.1 Actinomycetota bacterium | reverse complement strand
GCGGCCGGGGGCGACGACCGCGAGCATCCGCTCCTGGGACTCGCTCGTCAGGATCTCGAACGGCTCGAGCCCCGGCTCGCGCAGCGGGACCGCGTCCAGGTCGAGCTCGGCGCCGAGGCCGGCTCGCGCCGCCGACTCGCTGACGGCACAGGTGATCCCGGCGCCGCCGAGATCCTGCAGCCCCTCCAGCAGCCCGCGCTCCACCAGTTCGAGCGAGGCCTCGATCAGGAGCTTCTCCGCGAACGGATCCCCGATCTGCACGCTCGGACGCGTCTCCTCGGCGTCGTCCTCGAGCGTGCGCGACGCGAGCACCGACACGCCACCGATCCCGTCGCGGCCGGTCGCGGCGCCGAACAGGACGAGCACCGACCCCTCCCGCACCTCGCGGGCCGACGTCACGAGACGCTCGGCCGGCGCGACGCCGATGCACATCACGTTCACGGTCGGGTTGGCCGAGTGCGGCCGTGCGAACTGGATCTCACCGCCCACCGTGGGCACGCCGATGCAGTTGCCGTAGCCGCCGATGCCCGCCACGACGCCCTCGAGCAGCCACCGGTTGCGCTCGTCCGAGAGCGGACCGAACCGCAACGGGTCGAGGATCGCGATCGGCCGCGCGCCCATCGCGACCACGTCGCGGACGATCCCGCCGACGCCCGTCGCCGCTCCCTGGTACGGCTCGATCGCGGAGGGATGCGAATGCGACTCCATCTTGAACACCGCGGCGAGGCCGTCGCCGACGTCCACGGCGCCCGCGTCCTGTCCGGGACCGACGAGGAGCCGCGGTCCCTCGGTCGGCAGCGACCGCAGATGGATCTTCGAGGACTTGTACGAGCAGTGCTCCGACCACATCGCCGCGTACATCGCGAGCTCGTCGCGGTTCGGCTCGCGGCCGAGCGCGGAGCGGATCGACCCGAGCTCGTCGTCGGTGAGCCCGAGCGCCCGGTGCAGCGGCTCGTCGCTCACGGTGCCACGCGCGCGAGGGCGGACGAGAGGAGCGACGCGAACATCGGCTGGCCGCCGGTCGCCCCCACGTCGGGGTCGACGGCGTGCTCCGGATGCGGCATGAGCCCGACGACGTTGCCCGCGTCGTTGCGGATGCCGGCGATCGCGTTCGACGCGCCGTTCGGGTTGTGGTCGTCGCCGAGCGACCCGTCCGGCCCGACGTAGCGAAACACGACGAGCCCCTCGCCCTCGATCCGGACGAGCTGCTCGTCCGTGGCCACGAAGCGCCCCTCGCCGTGCTTGACGGGGACGCGGAGCACCTCACCAGCGACGAGATCGCCGGTGATCGGTGAGATCGACGTCTCGACGCGGACGTCCACCCAGCGGCACACGAACCGGAGCTGGCGGTTCCGGACGAGCGCCCCCGCGAGGAGCCCCGCCTCGCACAGGATCTGGAACCCGTTGCAGATCCCCACCACCGGCCCGCCAGAGTCCGCGAACGCAGCCACCTCGTCCATCACCGGCGCGAAGCGAGCGATCGCGCCGCACCGCAGGTAGTCGCCGTAGGAGAAGCCTCCGGGCAGGATCACCGCATCCACGCCGCGCAGGTCGCGTTCCGTGTGCCAGAGGGGGACCCCTTCGCCACCCATGAACGCGACCGCGCGGAGCGCGTCGCGATCGTCGAGCGAGCCTGGGAACGTCACGACGCCGACCCTCGGCGGTCCGTTCACGACCCGTTCAGCTCCCTGATGTCGACGACGTCGAACGTCTCGATGACCGGGTTCGAGAGCAGGCGCTCCGCCATCCGGCGCACCTGATCCTTCGCGGCCTCGGCACCTTCGGCTTCCACGTCGAGCTGGACGTAGCGGCCGACGCGCACCCCGGACACGTTCGCCCACCCGAGGGCCGGGAGCGACCCCTCGACGGCCTTGCCCTGCGGGTCCAGCAATCCCTCCTTCAGGGAGACCACGATCTGCGCCCGGTACCTCACGACGCTTCGTCCCGCTCTGACCCGCCCACCCGCATCCGCAGAAGGTAGGCGCCGAACGGCTCGCCGGTGATCCGCTCGTACGCCTCGACGTACGTGGCGGCGGTTCGAGCGCGCACGTCCTCCGGCAACTCGGGGGGAGGCGGCTCGTGGTCCCACCCGCTCGCGTCCAACCAGTCGCGCACGTACTGCTTGTCGAACGAAGGCTGGGGTCTCCCGGGCTCGTACCGGTCCGCCGGCCAGAACCGGGAGGAGTCCGGCGTGAGCACCTCGTCGATCAGGATCAGCTCGCCGTCGGCGAACCCGAACTCGAACTTCGTGTCCGCGACGATGATCCCGTGCTCGGCCGCGATCCGCCCGCCGAGCTCGTACAGGCCGATCGTGAGCTCGCGCAGGCGCTCGGCCAGGCCCCGGCCGATCGCGTCCACGGTCTCCTCGAAGGTGAGCGGCAGGTCGTGACCCTCGGCGGCCTTGGTCGTCGGCGTGAAGATCGGCTCGGGGAGCTTCGACGCCTCGTCGAGCCCGGGGGGGAGCGGGACCCCGCACACATGCCCTTCGGCACGGTACTGCTTGAGGCCGGAGCCGGTCAGGTACCCGCGTGCGACACACTCGACCGGGATCACCTCCGCCCGTCTCGCGAGCATCGCCCGGCCGGCGAGCAACGGGTCGCTCCCGAACGGCTCGGGGAAGTCCGCGCGATCCGCGCTCACGAGGTGGTTGGCGACCTGGTCGCCGGTGCGTTCGAGCCAGAACAGCGTGAGGCCGGTGAGGACTCGCCCCTTGTCCGGGATCGGGTCGGGCAGCACGACGTCGAACGCGCTGATCCGGTCGGTCGCCACCAGCAGGAGGCGGTCGTCCCCGAGGTCGTAGATGTCCCGGACCTTGCCGCGGGCGTGGAGACGAGCCGACGCCTCGCTCATCGTTGCTGCACCGCCACCTTCTCGAGCCGGTCGAACACCACGTCGAGGTTGCGCAGCGCGCGCCGGGGGTCGAACAGCGGGTCGAGTTCGATCCGGCTCGTCACCTCGGGGTCGGCCTCGAGCTCGTCGCGGAAGTCGACCCCCTCGTCCCAGGCCCGGGCCGTCGCCGACTGCACGAGCGCGTACCCCTCGTCCCTCGGCATCCCGGCGTCGACGAGCGCGAGCAGAACGTTCTGCGAGTACGCGAGCCCGCCCCCGACCTGGAGGTTCTCGCGCATGCGCTCGGGGAACACCTCCAGACCTCCGAGCACCTCGGTCGTCTCGGCGAGCATGAAGTCGACCGCGATCGTCGAGTCGGGCACGATCACGCGCTCGGCCGACGAGTGCGAGATGTCGCGCTCGTGCCACAGGACCTGGTTCTCGAGCGCGGCCTGCGCGTTCGAACGCACGATGCGCGCGAGGCCGCTGATACGCTCGCACCGGACCGGGTTCCGTTTGTGCGGCATCGCGCTCGAGCCCTTCTGGCCCTCGACGAACGGTTCCTGCACCTCGCGGACCTCCGTCCGCGCGAGGTGACGGATCTCGGTGGCGATCGCATCGAGCGTCGAGGCCGAGATCGCGAGCGCGGTCATGAGCTCGGCATGGCGGTCTCGGGCCACGATCTGGCTCGAGGCCTCGGCCGGGCGCAGCCCGAGCTTCGCGCACACCTCCTCTTCCACGCGCGGGTCGACCTGCGCGTACGTGCCGACCGCGCCGCTGATCGCGCCGACGCTCACCGCCTCGCGGGCCCGCCGCAGGCGTTCGCGGTCGCGGTCGAGCTCGAACGCCCACAGCGCGACCTTGTGCCCGAAGCTCGTCGGCTCGGCCACGACCCCGTGGGTCCGTCCCGCCATCACGGTCTCGCGGTGGGCGAGCGCGAGGCGCTTCGTCACGGCGAGCAGCCGCTCGAGGCGTTCGAGCAGGAGGTCGCACGCGTCCCGGAGCTGGAGCGCGAGGCCCGTGTCGAGCACGTCCGAGGACGTCAGCCCGAAGTGCACCCACCGCCCGGCCGCGCCCACGGAGTCGGCAACGACCTGCACGAACGCGGCCACGTCGTGCCGCGTCACCCGTTCGACCTCGCGGACCCCTTCGGCGTCGAAGGTCGAGCGCTCGCGGATCTCACGGGCGTCGTCGTCCGGGATCACACCGAGCCGCGCCCAGGCCTCGGCGACGAGCACCTCGATCTCGAGCCAGTGGCCGAGCTTGGTCTCCTCAGACCACACGGTGGCCATCTCTGGGAGCGTGTACCTGGGGATCACGTCTGAGGAAAGGCCGATCGGCCCGTCACAATCGCAGGCCCTCCGCCAGGTCGTCCTTGAACCGCCACAGGCGCTTCTGCACGTCGGGGTCGGCGACGCCGACGATCTCGGCGGCGAGCACCGCCGCGTTCATCGCCGCGTCCACCCCCACGGTGGCCACCGGCACACCCGACGGCATCTGGGCCGTCACGTAGAGGGCCTGCTCGCCCCCCATCTGCTCGGTCGCGACCGGGACGCCGATCACCGGCACGATCGTCCGCGCGGCGACGGCCGCCGCCAGGTGACCGGAGATGCCGGTCGTGCATATCAGGGCCTTCAATCCGCGCTCGAACGCGGTCCGCGCGTACTCGTCGACGAGATCGGGGTTGCGGGGAGACGACATCACCCGGACCTCGTGGGCGATCTCGAGCTTCTCGAGGATCGCGGCCGCCTGTTGCATCAGGGTGAGCTCAGCGGGGGACGCTGCCAGCACGCCGACGACGGGTGCCGGATCGCTCATGTCCTCTCCTCCCTTGCCGCCCGTGCCGCGATGTCCGTCCGGTGGAACCGACCCTCGTACCCCACGTGAGATGCGGCCTCGTACGCGCGGCCGCGAGCCTCGGCGAGCGAGTCCCCGACGGCGCTCACCGAGACGACCCGTCCACCGGCGGTGACCACTCTACCCCGACGCTCCGCCGTCCCGGAGTGGAAGACCGTCGCGCCTGGGGCCGCGGCCGCGGCCTCGAGCCCCGAGATCTCGAACCCCGTCCGATGGTCGCCGGGGTAGCCGCCGGAAGCGAGGACCACCGTGACGCAGGCGCGGGGTTCGAGCTCCACCGATCCGCCGCCGAGGCTCCCCCGCGCGCAGGCGAGGAGCAGCCCGGCCGGATCCGTCGCGAGCAGCGGCATCAGCGCCTGGGTCTCCGGGTCCCCGAATCGGCAATTGAACTCGAGGACCTTGGGGCCGTCGTCGGTCAGCATGAGCCCCGCGTACACGACGCCCCGATACGGCACCCCGTCGTTCGCCATCGCCTCGACGGTCCGTTCGAACACGTCGACGCGGATCTGTTCGGTGATCTCGGCGTCCACGAACGGCACCGGCGAGAACGCCCCCATGCCCCCGGTATTCGGACCGGTGTCGTCATCGCCCACCCGCTTCGCGTCCTGCGCGAACGCGAGCGGCGCGACGCGACGGCCGTCGGACAGGCCGAACGCCGAGACCTCTCGGCCCTCCAACCGCTCCTCGATCACGACGCTCGCGCCCGCCTCGCCGAACGCGCCGCGCCCGAGCGCGGACTCGAGCGCCCGGGCGGCCTCGTCACGGTCGTCGGCGACGACGACCCCCTTGCCCGCCGCGAGCCCGTCGGCTTTGACCACTGCCGGCCCGCCGTCGAGCTCGTCGTCGAGGAACGACAGGACCTCGCGCGGGTGGTCGTCCCAATCCGCTCGCGAGAACGTCGCCGACCGGGCGGCGGGCACCTTCGCCCGCCGCATCAGGTCTTTCGCGAACGCCTTCGAGCCTTCGAGTCGCGCGGCGGAGGAGGAGGGACCGAACACGGCGACACCGCTCGCCTCCATCGCGTCGGCCAGGCCGGCGACGAGCGGCGTCTCGGGGCCGACCACGACGAGGTCGACGCGCTCGCGCCGGGCGAGCTCGGTCAACCCGGGGAGGTCGTCGGTGCGGACGTCGACGCACCGAGCCACCTGCGCGATCCCCGGGTTGCCGGGGGCGGCGAGCAGGTCGGTGACCGATCGGTCGCGGCGAAGGCGCCACGCGAGGGCGTGCTCGCGCCCCCCTCCGCCGACGACGAGGACCCTCATCGAGACGACAGGCTTTGTTCCCGACCGGGACCGACGGAGACGACGCCGACCGGAACGCCGACGAGGTCCTGGAGCCGGTCGACGTACTTGCGGGCGGCGGCTGGGAGGTCACCGAAGGAGGTGACCGCGCCGATGTCCTGCGCCCAGCCCTCGAGCTCCTCGTACATCGGCTCCGCGCTGTGGAACAGCGACTGATGCGGCGGAACGTCCTCGAACAGCTCGCCGTCCGCCCGGTAGGCGGTGCACACGTTCAAGGTCTCGAACCCGGACAGCACATCGAGCTTGGTGAGGAACAGTTCGGTCACACCGTTGACGCGCGACGCGTACCGCAGGAGCACCGCGTCGAACCATCCGCAACGCCGTTTGCGCCCGGTCACGGTTCCGAACTCGTGGCCGCGCTCACCGAGCCGTTCCCCGCCCCGGCCGAGGTCCTCGGTCGGGAACGGCCCCGCGCCGACGCGGGTCACGTAGGCCTTCGTGATCCCGATCACGCGCTCCACGTCGCGGGGACCGAACCCCGCGGATGCGAGCGCGTAGCCCGCGACCGGGTTCGAGGACGTGACGAACGGATACGTTCCCTTGTCCAGATCGAGCATGGTGCCCTGCGCGCCCTCGAGCAGGACGTTCTTGCCGTCACGCAGCGCGTCGTGAAGGAGCCTCGACGTGTCGGCGACGTGCGGTCGAAGGCGTTCGGCGTAGCGCAGGTAGTCCTCGACGATCGTGTCCGGCACCAGGGGGAGCCGGCCGTAGACCTTCGTGAGGATCTGGTTCTTCTCCCACAGGACGACGTCGAGCTTCTCCCGGAGGATCTCCTCGTCGAACAGGTCCTGGATGCGCAGGCCGATCCGGGCCGCCTTGTCGGCGTACGCCGGCCCGATCCCCCGCTTCGTGGTGCCGAGCGCGTTCTTGCCGAGGAACCGCTCGGTCACCCGCTCGAGCTCGAGGTGGTACGGCATGATCATGTGGCAGTTGCCGGAGAGCACGAGCCGCGACGGATCGATCCCGACCGCGGCGAGCCCGTCCATCTCGTCGAGCAGGGCCTTCGGGTCGACCACGACCCCGTCCGCGATCACCGAGGTGATGTGCGGATAAAGGATCCCCGAGGGGATCAGCTGGAGCTTGAGCGTGTGCCCCTCGGCCAGGATCGTGTGGCCGGCGTTGTTCCCGCCCTGGTAGCGGACGACCAGGTCCATGCCGTCCGCCAGGTAGTCGGTCGCCTTGCCCTTGCCCTCGTCCCCCCACTGGGTCCCGACCACGATCGAAGCCGGCATGAGGAGCCGAGTGTATCCGGGCGGCTACGAGGACTTCGCCGTCGCCCGCTCGAGGAGCGCGTCGGTCTCGGTGACGAGCGGCACCGCCCCGAGCGAGCGGAAGCGCTCGCGCGCCGCTCGCAGGCGGTCGGTTGCATCCAGCTCTCGGCCGAGCGCGAGCAGGCATCGCCCCGCACCGAGCATCGCGTGGCCGTGCTCGAAGACGTGTGGGAACCGTTTCCATCGCTCCGCCACCTCCAGGTTCCGTTCGAGCGCGAGCGCGTGGTTCCCCTCGAGCTCTGCGAGCGCGGCTTCGGCGGCGAGGACGCTGGACCGATGTCGGGTCACGTACGGCGTGAAGCCGTCCAGCATGCGCCGAAGCGTTTGGGGCGCTCCGGCCAACCGACACAGCCGCGCCGAGTCGTCGAGGAGCCACCCTCGGAACCCGGCGCGATCGCGTGTCAATCCGTGTGCTTCCTCCACGAGCGCAACGACGCCGGAAGCGTCCCCCCGCGCCTGCCGCGAGAGCGCCGCGGTCCGAAAGGCCGGAACGACCACCTGGCCGTCCTCGATCTCGCGGGCCCTCGGCAGGATCCGCTCCTCGATCACGGCCGTCCCGTCGAGGACGCCGCGATGGATCAGGACCATCTGCCGGAACGTCTCGGCGAGTACACCGACCGGCAGGGCCTGTTCGGCAGGATCCTCCAGGAGCCCCTCCCCCACGGCGAGCAGCTCGTCCCAGCGTCCGAGATCGAAGAGCGTCCACATGCTCTCCATCCGCGCCCAGTTCGCGGATCGGATCGCGCCTCGTCGCTCCCCGATCTCCGAGGCCTGCTCGTAGAGCTCGAGCCCCTGCGCCGGCCCGTCGACCAACCAGACCGCACCAGCGAGATTGATGTGGGCGGAGCAGGCGAGGCCGGCGGGAGCGGACTCGATCGCGATCCGGACGCCTTCGCGGAGATCCGCCATGCCCTCGTCGGTCTCGCCCGCATCCATCCGGGCACTTCCCCGGAACTGGAGCAGGATGCCGAGATAGATCACGGTCCCGAACTCCTGCACCACCGGCAACGCTCGCTCCACGCTGGACAGCGTCTCCGCGCTCCGGCCGGCGAGACCGGCCGCGGCTGCCGCACGTGTGTACGCGAACGCCAGTTCCGGGCCCGGGGGATGCCGCTCCAGGATCTCGAGGGACCGCCGGATGAGCTCCTCCTGACGCGCCGCGTCCCCACGCACCCACGCGTGGTAGGAGAGACGGCTGAAGGCCTCGCCTTCGGCGAGTTCGTCTCCCTGCAACCGAGCCTCTTCGATCGTCTCCCGGATCATCGTGTCGTCCACGAGGAGGCCACCCAGCACGAACCTGCCGGTGAAGGACAGGACCTCGAGGCGTTCGGGTTGGCCCGATCGGGTCATCGCCAAGGCGCGCCGGCAGTACTCGAGGGACTTGTCGACGTCGAGCCTCGACGCGCGTTCGGCCGCCATCAGCAGTGCCTTCCGAGCGAGCGCCTCCAGCTCCGTCGTGTCCTCACCGACGGCTCGCGTCAGCTCCAGGGCCCGCTCATGGTGGTACGCGAGGAGCTCGGCGCTGTCGGCGACACGTTCCCCCGTGATGCGTTCGATCCACGAGGCGGCCGCCCGGTGCTTGGCGGCGCGGGGTGCCCGTGGGATCTGGCCGTACGCGACGTCGCGGATCAGCAGGTGCCAGAAGGCGTACTCGGACTCCCCCTGGATCGAGGGCCTGCGCGCCGGTCGTACCAGCTCTTTGCGTGCGAGTTCATGCAGTCCCTCTCGGACCTTCCGGGGATCGACGCCACCCATCTCCGCGAGCGCGCCCGCCCAGAACACCTTTCCGAGGACGGCGGCGTCATGCAGGAGCGCCTTGCGATCGGGCGCCAGCGTGTCGAGGCGCGCGGCGATCAGCGCCTGCACGCTCTCGGGTACAGGGATGTCGGCTTCGCTGCCCACGAGGTCCCACGATGCCCCGTGACGGACCAGGATGCCCTGGTCGATCAGCATCCGGATGAACTCCTCCGCGTACAGCGGGTTCCCGCCGGCACGACCGAGCAGGGCCGTCTGGGTCTCGGCGGGGAGCACGGCCTGCTCGAGCAGCTTCGCGATCAGTTCGGCGGTCTCGTCGGGGGACAGCGGCGAGAGCGAGAGCGCCGTGTGGTTCCGTTTCCCCCCACCCCATGCGGGCTCGCGCTCGTACAGCTCGGGACGGGCCGTGCACAGCACGAAGAGCGGCACGCCGCTCGACCAATCGGCGAGGTGCTCGATGAAGGCGAGGAGCGCCGGATCCGCCCAGTGCAGATCCTCGATGATCACGACGAGCGGTTCCTTCGCCGCGATGGCTTCGAGGAAGCTCGTCCAAGCGGCGAACGATTCCTCCCGTTCGACGGCCTCGGCCTCCTCGCGGAGCCCGACGAGCGGCGACAGCCGGGCCTGGAGCCAGTCCCGCTCGCTCTCTTCGTCGACTACGGTGGAGATGACCTGCCAGAGCTTCGACGCAGCTTCCTCCGGGACATCGTTCTCGAGGATCCCGGCGTGGGACTTCACCACCTCCCCGAGGGCCCAGAAGGTGATGCCCTCCCCGTACGGGAGGCAGCGACCCTGACGCCAGTACACGAGCTCGGAGAGGTCGTCCACGACTCCGAGGAACTCCTGGACCAGGCGCGACTTGCCGACCCCGGGCTCCCCCGACAACGTCACGAGCTGTGGGCTGCGTTCGACAAGCACCCGACGGAACAGGTCCCCGAGCAGCGCGAGTTCGTTTCCCCTGCCGACCAACGGCGTCGAGGTCGCCGTCTGGACGTCGACGCCGTACCGGCCGCGTGCGCCGACGGTGCGCCAGATCGGGATCGGCTCGTCCTTGCCCTTCACGCTCACGGGCTCGACCCGCTCGTACTCGATCTCATCGCGTGTCGATCGGTACGTGAGCTCGCCGACGACGACGCCGCCGGCCGGAGCGGCGCCCTGGAGCCGCGAGGCGACGTTCACGACGTCGCCGCTGACGAACCCCTCACCGAGCTCGGGGCGCGCGCCGAGCGCGACCACGGCCTCGCCGGTGTTCACCGCACCCCGGACGGCGAGCTCCAGTTCGGGGTGCTCCTCGTTCAGCTCGTCGATCGCGGTGAGGATCCGGAGCGCGGCGAGGACGGCGCGCTTCGCGTCGTCCTCGTGCGAGACGGGCGCGCCGAACACCGCCATGACTGCGTCACCGACGAACTTCTCGACGGTTCCGCCGAACCGCTCGATCTCGCGCTTCAGCCGGTCGTGGTAGACGCGCAGCGTCGCCCGTACGTCTTCCGGATCCGCCCGATCCGAGCGCGCGGTGAAGCCGACGAGGTCCACGAACAGGACGGAGACGACCTTGCGCTCCTCGCCGGCCGCCGGAGCGATCGCGAGGCCATCACCACACGCCGAGCAGAAACGAGCGGTCTCTGCGTTCTCCTCGCCGCAGTTCGGGCAGCGTTGCACGCGAGGAGTCTAGGACCTCGCCTGCCGGCCGAGGAGCGGCCTCAGGCGCGTTCGATGCGGAAGCTGATCCTGACCTGCGTGTGGTACTCAGAGATCACGCCGTCGTTCACGACCGCGCTCGTGCCGAGGATGTCCATCGACTCGATGCCCCGGATCGTCTTCGACGCCTCGGTCAGCGCCTGATGGGCCGCGTCGCGCCACGATTCGGACGAGACTCCCACCAGGTCGATCGTTTTGATGACCGCCATCGCCATCCTCCCTATCCCTCGTTGTAGACGTCGATGAACCGCCGGTAGTTGGCCGCGATCTGCTTCGCGGCCTCCTCGCGTCCGAGGTTGCCGTCCACGAACCCCTTCAGCGGATCCCACCAGATCGAGCGCCCGATCGCGAACCCGATGTAGCCGGGCACCCCGGAGCCCATGCGGAGCCAGTGGTCGACCGCGTCGTCGTTCGCCCCGCGACCGAGCACGACGCAGGCGACGCCGTCCCGCCCGTCGCGTCGCGTCGCCGCCGAGATCGTCTCGCAGTCCTCGCGCCGGTCGATGCCCTCGATCTTCCAGATGTCCGGCTCGACCCCGGCGTCCTGCAACTCTTCGATCGAGGTCTTCATCAGCGCCGGACGGTCCTCGGAGTCCCACTTCGCCTCGTCACCCCCCGAGGCCTCGATCTGCTCGGGCGTCGGCGGCACCAGCAGCTCGAACAGGAACTTCCGGTCGCGCTCGTGCAGCCACTCGCCGAGACGCCTCAGCCGCGCCGTCTGTCGTTCGTTCATCTCCCCGTCGCCCTCGGGGTTGTATCGCACGAGCACCTTGGAGAAGCTCGGGTCGAGCGCCTCGATGTGCGCGCCGAACCCCTCGCCGTACTGGAAGTCGAACTCGTCCTGTCCGCTCTTCTCCACGGGCATCGCGAGCCGGAAACCGGCTGCCTTGGCGTCCCTCGCGATGTCGGCGCCGAACTGCTCGTCGACGAGGACGCCCGCCGACCCGGCGCTCACCCCTTCGTCGAGCGCGCGTCGCGCTCCCTCGAAGATCACGCGTTTCGCGTCGGAGATCCGTACGGACTCCTCCTCGTTCGGCTCGCCGGCGACCCCGAAGAACTTCTTCTGGAACGAGCCTCGGTGGTCGAACGCGAGGATGTACAGTGGTTCGTCGTACCCGAGCGTCATCGGCTCGCTCCTTTCGTCAGGGCTGCTCGAAGTCGTTCGTCGGCTGCAGGATCTCGACGGGGATCGGGGCCGCCTCCTTCTTGAACAGCGCGGAGTGCGAGGGCGAGCAGACCACGAACCCGTAGTGCATCGGGACCGCGAGATGCGGCTGCATCGACTTCACGAGTCCCGCCGCCTCGCGGTAGTCCATCGTGTAGGTGCCGCCGATCGGGACCATGGCCACCTCGGTCTTCAGCGACTCGAGCTCGGGCAGCGCGTCGGTGTCCCCCGCGTGGTAGTAGGAATGCCCGCCGAGCTCGATCACGTACCCGACCCAGTTGTTCTTCTGGGGGTGCATGTCGAGCCGTTCCTCCACGATGTTGTAGGCGGGGACGGTCTCGAAGCGAACCCCCGCGACCTCATGCGACTCGCCGGGTCCCACCGCGGTAACCGAACCCGAGAGCTCGTCCGCGATGTCCTTCGGCGCCACGATCGCGGTGCCGTCGCCGGTCAGCCGTTGGATCTCGTGCGGCTGGAAGTGGTCGTGATGCGCGTGCGTGATGAGGATCAGGCCCGCGGGCGGGTCGTCCGGGGACGTGCCCCACGGGTCGATGTAGACGACGAGGCCGTCGTGCATGTACCGGAACGCCGCCTGCCGGAACCAGGTGAACCGATCGAGCATGACGCCTCCTTCGGCCGTCCCCCGTCCCAGTAGTCTGGCACCTCACCGTGGAGATACGCGAGCCGACCGAGACGCAGGGGGCCGTTCGGTCCTCGGCCTCGCTGCTGAAGCGGAACCCCGACTTCCGGCGTCTGTACCTGGCGTCGGTCATCTCGCTCGGCGGCGACTGGTTCCTGTTGATCGCGTTGCTCGGACAAGTCCTCTCGCTCACGGACCAGGGGCTGATGGTCGCGTTCGTCATCGCGGCGCAGGACCTCACGTACTTCTTGGCATCGCCGCTCGCGGGTATCCTCGTCGACCGCCTGGACCGGCGGCGCCTGATGATCGTCTGCGATCTCGCCCGGGCGGTGCTCGTGCTCGGGTTCCTGTTCGTCCGGAGCGAGGACCAGATCTGGATGCTCTTCGTGTTGCTGGCGGCGACGGCGTCGTTCGGCGCGGCGTTCGAGCCCGCGGCATCGGCCGCGCTGCCCAACGTCGTCGACGAGCGCGACCTGTCCACCGCGAACGCCCTGTCCGGGTCCCTGTGGGGAACGATGCTCGCGGTGGGAGGGGCGCTCGGGGGGATCGTGGCGGGGATGTTCGGCCGAGACGCCGCCATCGTCGTCGATTCGGTGTCGTTCGTGTTCTCCGCGATCCTCATCGTCCGCGTCCGCCGGCCGTTCTCCGAGCGTCGCCCCGCGAAGGAGCACCGCGCGAGCGTCCGGGAGGACACCGTGGAGACCGTTCGCTACGCGCGGAGGGACCATCGCGTCCTTGCGCTCATCGCCGTCAAGTTCGGGTGGGGCATCGCCGGCGGCGTCCTCGTGCTGCTCCCACTGCTCGCGATCGACCGGTTCGACTCGGGTGAGATCGGGCTCGGGCTGCTGATGATGGCGAGGGGGATCGGCGCGCTGATCGGTCCGTTCGTGGGCCGGGCCGTGGTCGGGCCCCAGGACCGCAGGCTCTTCGGCGCGATCGGTGGCGCGCTCGCGGTCTTCGGCGTCGGGTACGCGCTGCTCGGGCTCGCGCCGGCACTCGTGTTCGCGATGGCGGCCGTCCTCGTCGCCCATGTCGGCGGCGGCGCCCAGTGGACGCTGTCGTCCTACGGGCTGCAGCGGATCGTGCCGGACCGGATCCGAGGCCGGATCTTCGCGTTCGACTTCATGCTGGTCACGCTGACGTTCGGCCTGTCGAGCATCCTTACCGGCTGGCTCGCCGATCTCCTCGGACCGACCACGACCGCGCTCGTGATGGGATCGATCGCGCTCGGTTGGGCGGTCGTCTGGACCTGGCTCACGACCGACGTCCGGCGGGCGACGATGCTCGAGGGATGCGGCCCCGCGCCCGACGCGGTCCTCGCCGGCTCGGAGGCGTCCGCGTAACGGCCGAGCCTCAGCTCTCCGGCGTGCCGGGCG
>DATFEU010000248.1:0-2428 GCA_035250725.1 Actinomycetota bacterium | reverse complement strand
CGGGACCTCCGACGTTCCGACCAGGTACAGCTCGTCGTCGCGGGTGACGTAGATGTTGACCTCGTCGGTGGGAAGGAACCCGGTCCCGTACATCGCCTCCTCGCGAACGAGCACCGGCGGGATCACCGGGACGAACCCCTTGGCCGCCAGGACGTCGAGCGCGTGGCGCACGAGCGCGAACTGCACGAAGACGATGTCGCCCAGCAGGTAGACGAACCGCGAGCCGCTCGTCCTCGCTCCCCGTTCCGGGTCCAGGATCCCGAGGAGCTCGCCCAACTCAACATGATCGCGGGCCTCGAAACCGAACGCCGGCGGTTCTCCGTTGACGCGCACCTCGACGGCGTCCTCCTCGGCGAAGCCGTCGGGCGCCGAGTCGTGCGGCACGTTCGGCGTCCTCGCGAGGAGCTCCGAGAGCTCTGCCTCCGCCCGTTCCAGCTCCGGCTCGAGCTCCTTGAGGCGCGCCGAGACCTTGCCGACCTCCGCGATCAGCCGTTGCTTCTCCTCGCCCTCGGCCGCGCCGATCGCCTTGCCGGCGCGATTCCGCTCGGCTCGGAGCTCTTCCACCTCCGCCGTGAGCTCGCGCCGGCGTCCATCGAGCGAGAGGATCTCGTCGACGGCGTCCCCGAGGTTCCTTCGCGCGAGACCCCGGCGGAACGGCTCGGGGTCCTCGCGGATCGCCCGGACGTCGAGCACGCTAGACCGTGGCCTCCTCGACCTCGGGCTCGGACGATCTGGCGGCGGCGGGCTTTCCCGAGGGCTGGGCCGGCTGTTGATCCATGATCGACTGGCCCTGGAAGATGCCGCCCTCCTCGACGACGAGCGTCTTGGACGTGATGTCGCCCTCGACGCGACCGCCGCGGGCGAGCTCGGCGCGTCCCTTCACGTTGATGGCGCCCTTGAACCGCCCGGCCACCACGACGTTCTGGGCGCGGATGTCGGCCTCGACCTGGCTCTGGGGCGAGAGCAGGACGTCGCCCTCCGCGTTGATCTGCCCCTTCACCTGGCCGTCGATCCGGAGGGAACCGGCGGAGACCACCGTCCCCTCGAGCCTCGCACCTTGTCCGACGATCGTGACCTCTCCGCCCTGCTCCGCCATCGTCGCCACCCCCGTTCTCCGTCGCCCGTCGGCCTTGTCCGGTCGGGCGTCCGTCGCGGTCGCCGGCAGGTCGCGCCCGGCGGCATCCCTCTGCGCATCGTCCTTGCGCCAGATCACGAGGCGCTCACCACCCGTGTCGGCCCCTGGAGGGCCTGCCGGATCGCCTCTTCCTCCTCGAGGGAGAGGTTGTACTCGCTCTGTCCCTCCGTGACCGGCTTGGCATAGACGCGCGTGTCCGCGCGCCCGTTGATCGACGTCATGACCACGCCGGTCCCGTGATCGTCGAGCATCGCGCAGGAGAACGAGAGCCTGCCGCCGACGTCCTCGAACGCGTCGTAGCGGACGAGCCCGACGCGGCGTACGGCCCCCTCGATCAACCCCTCGTGCCGCCGGTCGGTCGTCGCCAGCGATCGCACCGCGCCCTCCAGCCGGGCGATGCGGTCCGACTGCCCCTCCAGGATGTCGTGGAGGACCTCGTCCACCTCGATCGGACCCTGCTTTCGCCGCCGCCCCGGCGCCAGTGCCGACAACGCGAGCGCGAGAGCGCCGAGCCCGATCGCGATCAGGACCAGCCGGCTGAGGGTCTCGGCGGAGAAGTTCATCGTTGGTTGGCCGAAGTGGCCGCTGACCAGCGGCTTTTCGGAGGAGCCGAGTATACAATCACACCCCTCGCGGACGAGCGGACGGGATCGACCGGATGCGGCTCGCCTACTTCGATTGCATCGCCGGGATCTCCGGCGACTCGGCGCTCGCTGCGCTGATCGACGCCGGCGTGGACCTCCAGGAGCTCCGGGCGCACCTGTCGACGCTGCCGCTCGAGCCCTTCCAACTCGAGATCGAGGAGGTCGACGAGCACGGGATCCGCGCCGTCCGGCTCGGCGTGCACACCTCGGGAGAGGCCGGCGTGATCCGCACGTACTCGAGCGTTCGTGCGTTGCTCGACGCCTCGGATCTGCCGGAGGCCGCCGGGCAGCTCGCGCACCGGATCCTCCGCCGGTTCGCGGAGGCCGAGGCCCGGGTGCAGCGCCGCGACCTCGAGAGCGTGACGTTCCACGCGGTCGCCGGGCTCGACACGATCGTCGTCGTGACCGGCACGGCGCTGGCCCTCACGATGCTCGGCGTGGAGCGCGTCTTCGCGTCCGCCGTGCCAACCGGCCTCGGGATGATGCGCACCGAGCACGGAGCGATGCCGATCCCGTCGCCCACCGTGGTCGAGCTCCTGCGGGGAGCGCCCCTGTACTCGCGAGGAGTCACGGCCGAGCTCACGAACGCCGCCGGCGCGGCGGTCCTCGCGGCGACCGTGGAGGGCTACGGAGAGCTCCCCGCGATCCG
>DATFEU010000241.1:0-10140 GCA_035250725.1 Actinomycetota bacterium | reverse complement strand
CGGCCGCCCTGGAGGGCGGCCGGCGCGCGGAGGCGACAGGATTCGAACCTGTGAGGGGCGGTTTAGACCCCTAACCGCTTTCGAGGCGGTCCCGTTCGTCCGCTCCGGCACGCCTCCGGGGCGAGTCTAGCAAGCAGGGTTCCGGCGCCCTGTGCGAGGATTCGGCGCGAGGCATCGAAGGTCGCGAGGAACGGAGGAGTCCCGATGAAGGCCGACCGCCTGCGCAAGATCCCGCTGTTCGCGGGCCTTTCCGACCACGAGTACGAGCGGCTCGAACGGTGGACCGACGAGATCGACGTCCCGGGGGACAAGCACCTCGTGAACGAGGGCGCCTACCCGCACGAGTTCATGGTGATCGAGCAGGGCACGGCGACGGTGACCCACGAGCAGCGCCAGCTCGCCGAACTCGGACCGGGCGACTTCTTCGGCGAGATCGCGCTGCTCCTCGACGTGCCCCGCACGGCGACCGTCGTCGCGAGCTCCGACGTCACGCTCGTGGTGATGCACGAGCGCGATTTCCGAGCGATGGAGGAGGAGATCCCCACCGTTCGGGACCGGATCGCCGCCGTGATGGAGGAACGCCGGGCGCGTGCCGCCCAGGAGAACAAGTAGGAAGGCGTCGCGCGGGAGACGGGAGGGCGGCGCGCGCGAGAGACCGGGAGCGCTCTCGCGCACGGAGGTTGTCAGGGTTCTGACACGGAACGCCCTGTTGAAAGATGCCAGAACCCTGACGGGTACGCACACGCGCGCGAGCGAGGCTCCGCCGCCGCCGCCGCCGGCGCTAGCGCCGCTCCGCGAAGAAGGTCCGCAGGAGATCGCCGCACTCCGCCTCGAGCACGCCGCCGGTCACCTCGACGCGATGGTTCAGCCGCGGATCGCGGACGAGGTCGCCGAGCGAGCCGACGAACCCCGCCTTCGGGTCGGCGGCGCCGAACACGAGCCGGTCGACCCTCGCGAGCACGAGCGCGCCAGAGCACATCGCACACGGCTCGAGCGTCACGTAGAGCGCGCACCCCTCGAGGTGCCAGCTGCGGACCGACGCCGACCCCTGGCGCAAGGCGAGGATCTCGGCGTGGGCGGTCGGATCCTGATCGCGCTCGCGGGCGTTGCCGGCGCTCCCCAGGACCTCCTCGCCGCGCGCGACGACCGCGCCGACCGGGACGTCGCCGTTCGCCCGAGCCGCCTCGGCCTGCTCGAGCGCGAGCCGCATCAGGCGCTCGTCGAGCTCCGACCACATCAGTAGCGGTCGATCTCCCGCAGGCGGTCGTCGCTGATGCCGAAGTGGTGCGCCACCTCGTGCTCGACCGTGTGCACGATCACCCGCTCGAGATCCTCCTCGTCCCGCGACACGCGCTCGATCGTGCGCTGGTACAGCGTGATCGTGTCCGGCAGGACGGCGCCCGATCGGAACTCCCCGCGGTGAGTGAGCGGGATCCCGTGGTAGCGCCCGAGCAGGCCCGGGTCGTCGCGGGGCGGGCGATCCTCGACGATCACCTCGACGTTCTCCATGCGCTCCTGCACCCACTCGGGCAGCGCGTCGAGCGCGTCCGCCACGATCTCCACGAACCGGGCCCGGTCCATCAGGTCGCCTTCTTCGCGGCGAGCGCCGAGATCGCTTCCATGACCACACGATAGGCGAGCAACGCGGTGACCTCGCTCTGGTCGTAGGGGGGCGAGACCTCCACCACGTCCATCCCGGCGACCTCGACCTCCCCGACGATCCGCCGGACCGCGGTCAGGAGCTCGCGCGCCAGCATCCCGCCGGGCTCGGGCGTCCCGGTGCCCGGCGCCATCCCCGGGTCGACCACGTCGATGTCCACCGAGAGGTAGACGCGCTCCGGACCGTCCAGCGCCTCGGCGATCGCGTCGGCGATCACGGCATCGAGCCCGCGCTCCTCGATCTCGACGATCGTGTGCCAGCTCATCCCCTGCGACTCCATCCAGGCGAACGTCTCCCTGTCCGGCCAGTAGCCGCGGAGGCCGACCTGCACGAAGTTCCGTCCCGCGACCCACTCCTCCTCGATCAGCCGGCGCATCGGCGTCCCGTGCGATATGAGCGATCCGTAGACGGACGCGCCGGTGTCGGCGTGTGCGTCGAAGTGCACGATGCCGAGCGACGCGGGGTGCACGTGCCGGGCGACCGCGGCGGCCGACGGGTACGTGATCGAGTGGTCGCCGCCGAGCACGATGGGCAGCGTCCCGGTCCTGGCGATCCGGAACACCTTCTCGTGGATCACGCGGAGCGCGCGCGCGTGGCGGGACGGCGCGACCGGCGCGTCCCCGGCATCCACGACGTTCAGGTGCTCGTAGGGCTCGACGCCGAGCTGGATCGACCAGGCATCCGAGCCCCACGTCGTCGGCGCCGTCCGGATCGCGCGCGGCCCGAACCGCGCCCCGGGACGCCCCGAGGTCCCGTCGTCGGTCGGAGCGCCGACGATCGCGACGTCCGCGCCACTCGAGGCCAGCGACTCCTCGTCGGGCGCGAACGACAGCCCGTCGAACGTCCCAGCGACGCCGATGTAGTACTCGAGGTCGTCCGGCCCGAACTCGGCGAACTCGTCGTCGGCCCGGAGCTCGCTCTGCTCGATGCGGAAGTCGGGGGCACCGCCCATGGTCAGAGGACGGTACCCGAGGCGGGGCGTCGGGGTCGACCGGATGCGTGAGCGGACCGGAAGTGGTAGGCAGGACCGGGAGGTGGAAGGGATGGAGGAGCGGCCGCAGGGGCACCATCAGCACGAGGCGATCGTGCACGAGCACAAGCACTTCCACGTCACGCACTACCTGCATAAGGGAGAGAACTGGGGACACCTGCTGTCGACGCACGAACACGATCACAACCATCCGGGCGTCGACCATGTCCATACGCCGCACCGGGATGAGCCGAGCGAACACCGCCGGGAGGCGCACGTCCACGACCACGCACGGCCCGCCGAGTCTCCCGGCTAGCCTGACGCGGCTGCACCGCAGCCCTCTCCGGTAGCCTTCGGCAATGGCGCCGAGCGGCCTGCTCACCGACCTCTACGAGCTCAACATGGCGGCGAGCTATCTGAAGCGCGGCATGCGGGGCGAGGCGACCTTCAGCCTGTTCGTGCGCGAGCTTCCGCCGTCCCGTGGGTTCCTCGTCGCCGCCGGGCTCGAGCCCTGCCTCGAGTTCCTCGAGTCGTTCCGTTTCACCGAGGAGGAGCTCGACTACCTCGAGGAGATCGGCTTCGACGCCGAGGTGGTCGATGCGATCGGCGCGCTCCGGTTCCACGGCGACGTGTGGGCCGTCCCGGAGGGCCGCGTCGTCTACGCGAACGAGCCGCTGCTCGAGATCACGGCGCCGATCGCGATGGCGCAGCTCGTCGAGCCGTACCTGCTGAACCAGATCACGTTCCAGACCACAATCGCGTCGAAGGCCGCGCGGTGCGTCCTCGCCGCGGCGGGACGCGATCTCGTGGACTTCTCCCTGCGGCGGACCCAGGGGCTCGACGCGGCGCTCGCGGTCGCACGGTGCTCGTCGATCGCCGGGTTCGTCGCGACGAGCAACGTCGAGGCGGCGCGACGCTATGGCCTTCGCGCAGCGGGGACGATGGCGCACTCGTACGTCGAGGCGTTCGAGAGCGAGGCGGAGGCGTTCCGGGCGTTCGCGCGCGACACCTCGGGTCCCAAGACCTTCCTCGTCGACACGTACGACTCGGCCAACGGCATCCGGACCGCGATCGAGGTGATCGAGGAGCTCGGCCTCGAGCGGGACGTTGGGGTCCGGCTCGACAGCGGCGACCTCGACGCGCTGTCGCGGGAGGCACGGAAGCTCCTCGACGAGGCGGGGCTGTCGCACGCGCGCATCTTCGCGAGCGGCGGGCTCGACGAGTTCGAGCTCGACCGGCTCGCGCGGGCGGGCGCGCCGATCGACGCGTTCGGGGTCGGGACGCGGATGGGGGTCTCGGCGGACGCGCCGGCGCTCGACTCCGTCTACAAGCTCGTCGAGTACGACGGCCGGCCGATCGTGAAGCTCTCGGTCGACAAGGTGACCGAGCCGGGCCGAAAGCAGGTGTTCCGGGGGCCGAACGGCGACCTCGTCGGTCTCCGCGACGAACCGATCCCCGACGACCACGAGCCGCTCCTCGTCCCGGTGATGCACGAAGGCAAGCGGACCGGGCCGCATCGGACGATCGAGCTCGCGCGGATGCACTTCCGCAGCGACCTCGAGGGCGTCCCCGAGGACGCGCGCCGGATCGTCGATCCGGTCCCCCACGAGCCGGCGACCACCCAGACGCTCGACCGCCTCATGTCGCGGGCGCGCGCCGAGGCGCTCGAGCGCGCCGGACTTGCCTGAGGCTCAGGTCGCGGCGATCAGCCCCCGCTTGCTGCGGACGTGCCGGTCCAGCACCCCGAACAGCGCTTCCACGGCCATGCCGACGATGATGATCATCAGCATCACGGCGAAGATCCTGGAGACGAGGAACACCTGGCGGTTCGCGTCGAGCAGGTGCCCGAGCCCCTTCCCGCCCGTCGAGATGAGCTCGCCGGCCATCAGCGCGCGCCACGCGAGCGCCCAGGCCGACTGGAGCCCGGCGACGTAGCCGGGGATCGCCGCCGGCAGGACGACGTGACGCTGCAGCACCCAGTGGCGCGCTCCCAGCGTTCGGCCGGCGCGCACCAGCAGCGGCGGCACCAACCGAATGCTCGATGCGGATGCGATCGCCATCGCCGGGATCGTGGCGATGATCACGACGAACAGGATCGCGCGCTCCGAGAGTCCGAACCACAGGATCGCGAGCGGCAGCCACGAGATCGACGGCAGCGCCTGGAGGCCGGCCATCAGACTCCCGATGCTGCGCTGGACGAGCGGCGACGCTGCCATCGCCAGGCCGGTCAGCGTCCCGATGACGATCCCGATCGACAGCCCTACGACCAGCCGTACGAGGCTGGCCTGGGTGGCCTGCAGGATCGACTCCCTCGGAGGGTCGGGCGTGGCGAAGCTGTCGGCGAACGCCTGCAGCACGGCGCCGGGCGACGGCAGCTCGTTCGGGCTAAAGAGGCCCGAGGCGACGGTCGCCCACCACGCGAGCAGGAGCACGGCGATGGCGGCGAGCCGCGGGAAGATCTGTCCGGCGGCGCTACGCCATCTCTCGTTCCCGTTCGACAACCTTCTCCACCTCCTTCAGCAGGTGGTCGTGGATGTCCACGACGACCTTGGAGAGCAACACGTCCTCGAACTCGCGCGGCCGGGGGGCGGTGATCCGGTGTTCGGCGACGAACGAGCCGGGCGGCGCCGACATCAGCACGACGCGGTCGGCCAGGAACACCGCCTCGCGGACGTTGTGGGTGACGAACACGAACGTGTTGCGGGTCTCGCTCCAGACCTCCTGGAGCTCGCCCTGCAGGATCTCGCGCGTCTGCGCGTCGAGCGCCGCGAACGGCTCGTCGGCGAGCAGGACCTGCGGCTGGCACGCGAGCGAGCGGGCGAGCGCGGCCCGGGAGCGCATCCCGCCCGACAGCTCGTGCGGCTGCGCGTTCGCGAACCGCCCCAGATGCACGCGGCGGAGCCAGTGCATCGCGCGGTCGCCGCGCTCGCTCCTCGACACGCCGATCAGCTCGAGCGCGAACTCGACGTTCGCCCGCACGCTGAGCCACGGGAACAGCGCCGGGTCCTGGAACAGCACGGCGCGCTCGGGGCTCGGATGCGTGACCGGGCGGCCGTCCATCAGGATCTCGCCGGTGTCGGGACGGTCCAGGCCGGCGAACAGGTTGAGCAGCGTGGTCTTGCCGCACCCGCTCGGGCCGATCAGGCAGACGAACTCGCCGTCGGCGATCGTGAGATCGACCTCCCCGAGCGCCGACACGGTGCCGCCCCGGGCGTTGCGGAACGTCTTCGAGACGCCGCGAGCCGCGAGCTTCGGCGTCCGGGGCGCCGCGTCGGGCACCGCGACGAGCGATCTCGGCGACCTCACAGCCGCACCTGGATCACCGGGATGTCGAGCTCGCCGAGGACCTCGTTCAGGGGCTCGAGCCGGAACAGCCCGCGGAGGTCGAGCGGCTGCTCGGGGAGGAGGCCGAGCGCGTAGGCGTTGGCGGCGCCCTGCGCCAGGCTCGACGCGATCGGGTCGAACGTGAACGTGAGCTTCGACCACGCCTCGTCGAAGACCGCCTGGTCGAGCGACGGCGCCCCGGACTTCACGAGCCCGGCCTGCGCGGCGGCCTTCGCGGCGTCGGGGTCGTCCTCGATCATCTCGATCGCCCGGACGTTGGCCTCGACCAGGCCATTCACGAGGTCGGGATGGGCGTCCATGAAGATCGTGTTCACCATCAGCACCGTGGTCGTGAACTCCCCGTCCGGCCACAGGTCGGCCTCGTCGAGGAAGGGCTCGGCGACGCCGGCCTGGACGAGCAGGCTGGGGTAGGGCTCCGGCTCCCACGCGCCGTCGAGGTGACCCGCCTCGAACAGGCCGAGGAGCTCGGGGTTGTCCACCTCGAGCACGTCGACCTCGCCGCCGGCGTCGTTCGCACCGAGGCCCTGATCGTTCAACCAGGTTCGGAGCGCGACGTCCTGGGTGTTCCCGAACCCCGGCACCGCCAGTTTCTTGCCGACGAGATCCTCGGGCGAGGAGATGCCGGCGTCCTTGCGGACCACGAAGGACGCCCCGCCGGAAGTGACCCCCGACACGACCGCGACCACGGGCTCGGGCTGCAGGTACAGCGATGTCGCGGGACCGGGTCCGATGTAGGTGGCGTCGATCGATCCGCCCGAGATCGCGGCGCCGGCGTCCGAACCGGAGTTGAAGTACGTCACCTGGACGTCGACGCCGGGCAGCGTCTCCTCGAAGTAGCCCTCCTCGAGCGCCACGTAGCCGGGCGCGTGCGTCAGGTTCGGGAAGATCCCGAGCCTGAGCACGTCGTCGCTCCCCTGTGCTCGCTGCGCCGAGCTCGAACACGCGGCCGCGAGCAGCGCGACGAGCGAGAGTGCCGCCAGGATCTTCCTCATCTCATCCTCCGTCCAGGAACGCGAAAAGGCCGCGACACGGATGTGTCGCGGCCTCCAGTCGACTGGTCAGCCGAACGGACGCCAGGCTATCGGTGCGCGCCGCGGGGTGTCAACGACCCGACGTCAGCGCAGGCGGAACTTCTCCGCCATCTCGATCTGGACGACCTTGCCGTCCTGCACGACGAGCAGGATCGTGCCGAACTCGATCCGCCGCAGCACCTCGGCCACCCTGAGCAGCACGTCGCGCTCCTCGTCGGTGAGCTCGTCCGCCGCCTCGACCCGCCGGCCGTCCTTGGCCTCCATCGCCTGCCGACGCTACCGCAGGCGGGATCGGCTGCGAAGGGCCCGTGCCTGGGTCTCGCGCCCGACTACCAGGCGTAGGACTCGGGCGCCGGCTCGCCGGGACCGGGCCAGATCTCGTCGAGTCGCTTCATCGTCGCGTCGTCCAAGGTGAGGTCGAGCGCCCGCATCGCTCCCTCGAGCTGATCCATCGTCCGCGGGCCCACGATCGGAGCCGTGACGACCGGGTTGGCCAGCACCCATGCGAGCCCCACCTCGGCCGGCGGCCTCCCGAGCTCGGCGCAGAACTTCTCGTACGCCTCGACCTGCGGCCGCCACTTCTCGAGCGCCTCCCGGACCATGCCCGACGACCGACGGCCGCCCTCGGCGTCCAGGACGCCGGCGAGCAGCCCGCGCCAGAGCGGGCTCCACGGGATCACGCCCATCCCGTAGTCCTCGCACGCGGGCAGTACCTCGTACTCGGCCGCCCTCGCGGCGAGGTTGTAGATGCACTGCTCGGAGACGAGACCGAGGAAGTTGCGCGCCTTCGCGGTCTCGTTCGCCTTCGCGATGTGCCACCCGGCGAAGTTGCTCGAGCCCACGTACAGCACCTTGCCCTGCTGGACGAGCGTCTCGAACGCCTGCCAGATCTCGTTCCACGCGGCCGGACGGAAGATGTGATGCATCTGGTACAGGTCGATGCGGTCGGTCTGCAGCCGGCGAAGGCTCTCGTCGCATGCCTGACGGATATGGAGCGCCGACAGCCGGGACTCGTTCGGCCACGATCCCATCTCGCCGTAGACCTTCGTCGCGAGCACGACCTTGTCGCGGCGGCCGTCGCCCTTCGCGAGCCAGTTGCCGACGATCCTCTCGGTCGCGCCGACGCCCTTGCGCTGGCCGTAGACGTTCGCGGTGTCGAAGAAGTTGATGCCGAGATCGAGGGCGCGGTCCATGATCGCGTGGCTGTCGGGCTCGTTGGTCCGCGGGCCGAAGTTCATCGTCCCGAGGCACAGCGGGGAAACCCTCAGACCGAGTCGCCCGAGATGGCGGTACTCCACGCCTCCGAGTCTATCGAGCGCTCACCGAGATCCCGACTCAGCCGGCTGCGGGGACGACCGCCTCCTCCTCCTCGCGGACCGCCTCGAGGGACCCGTCGCGCTCGGGGTCGCGGGCACCCGGGTAGAACATGAACGCGAACGTAGCCAGGAACCCGAGTACGCCCGCCGCGACCAACGTCGCGTCCACGCCGAAGGCGTCAGCCGCGGGGCCGACGACCGCGAAGCTGAGCGGAACCCCGGCGATCGAGATCATCCAGTCGAGGCTGCTCACGCGGCCCAGCAGGTGCGAGGGAACGAGGCGCTGGAGCAGCGTGTACCAGATCACGATCAGCGCCGTGATGCAGCTCTCGGAGACGAACGCGACCAAGGCCGCCTGCCAGACCTCGGAGACGAACGCGAAGCCCGCGGTCATGAGCATCCCCACCGCCCAGGTGAGGTAGAGCATCGTCATCGCTCGCCGTGGGAGGCGACCCCGCTGGCCGAGCGTGATCGCGACGAGCACCGACCCGATACCCCCCGCGCCGAACACGAGCCCGAGCGCGGCGGCCGAGCCGCCGAGGTCGTTGCGAACGACGTACGGCACCAGAACCTCCCACGGGCCCCACGCCGCGAACAGGCTCACGGTGGCGGTCACCATCGCCACCCAGAGCCAGGTCGTCCTGCGAACGTACCGCAGCCCCTCCTTCAGGTCGTCGAAGAAGGACGCGCGTTCGTCCGGCGCGCCCTCCGGCGACGGCCGGGTGCGGATGAGCGCGATCATCACCGCGGAGAACACGAATGTGCCGGCGTCCGCAACGAACGCCCACCCCGTCCCCGCGCCGGTCACCAGCGCCCCGCCGATGACCGGCCCGATCAGGGTCCAGGTGACCGGCCGGACGAACTGGCCCAGAGCGTTGGCCTCGACCAGGAGCTCTTCGGGGACGATCGACGGGATGATCGAGGTGAACGCGGGCTCGAAGATCGCCTGCCCGGCACCGAACACGACGACGAGCAGGATCAGCCTCGGGATCGTGAGCGACCCCGAGATCGACATCACGCCGATCGTCGTCACCGCAACCCCACGGATCAGGTCGCCGGCGATCATCAGGAACCGTCGATCCACCCGATCGGAAAGCACGCCGGACGCGAGCAGCAGCACGACCTGCGGCAGGCTCCACGCGAGGCCGACGGCTGCGAGCGCTGATGGCGAGTTCGACAGGTCGTAGGTTTGCCAGGCGATCGCGATGATGTAGATACCGTCGCCGATGAACGAGATCGTCTGCCCGGTCCACAGCAGGGCGAAGTCGCGCAGCCGGAGCGGCCGGAGGATGCCGACCCGATCGACGACGGCTCCGAAACCGGCCATCACGCGAGCATACGGAGCGCGACCGACGGCGGTGTGACACGATCGGCTCGCCATGCGGGGAAGGCGGACCACGCTGGTGCTCGCGGCCGTCGCGACCGGGGTGCTCGTCGCCTCATGCGGACGGGAGACCGAGCTCGCGTTCACGACCGGCGGGACGGGACCCACGGCCTCCACCGGCCCCACCGCGACGACCGGCCCGGCGGCGGAGACTGGCCCGATCGAGAGCGACGGCCCCACCACCCAGACCGAGACCGTCACGGAGGCGGAAACCGTCACGGAGAGCGAGGAGCCGGAGGAGACGTCCGGGCCGCCCGGCCTGCCCCCGCCCGTGACGCCGACGCACGGCGATCCGTTCTTCGGCCTCTACCTGGCGGCGGCGCCGTTCGGCGCGAAGGAGCTCGACGCCGCGGTCCGGCAGCTCGGGAAGCTGGGCGTCGACGCGTTCCCCGGCGACATCAACTGCGACGAGGGCGCGGCCGAGCAGCTGGACG
>DATFEU010000199.1:0-6172 GCA_035250725.1 Actinomycetota bacterium | reverse complement strand
GCTGAACCTGATCGACACGCCGGGGCACGTGGACTTCACCTACGAGGTCTCGCGGTCCCTGGCGGCGTGCGAGGGGGCGGTCCTGCTCGTGGACGCGGCCCAGGGGATCGAGGCCCAGACGCTCGCGAACTTCCACCTGGCGAGGGACGCCGGGCTCGCGATCGTGCCGGCGCTGAACAAGATCGACCTGCCCCAGGCCGACGTCGACGAGACTCGGCGCGAGCTCGCCGAGCTCGTCGGGTGCGAGCCGGAGGAGGTCCTGGCGGTGAGCGGCAAGACCGGCGAGGGCGTGACGGAGCTGCTCGAGCGGATCGTCGATCGGGTGCCGCCGCCTGCCGGTGAGCGGAACGCGCCGCTCCGCGCTCTGATCTTCGACTCGAGCTTCGATCCGTACCGCGGGGTCGTGGCCTACGTCCGCGTCGTGGACGGCGCGCTCGGGGCGCGTTCGAGGGTCCACTTCATGGCGACCGGGCTCGACTCGGAGACCGAGGAGCCGGGCGTGTTCGCGCCGGAGGCGACGCCGGTGCCCACGCTCGAGGCGGGGGAGGTCGGCTACCTCGTCACCGGGCTGAAGGACGTCCATCAGGTGATGGTCGGCGACACCATCACGACGTCGGGCAAGGGCCGGGCGATCGAGGCGCTGCCCGGCTACCGCGAGCCGCTCCCGATGGTGTGGAGCGGGCTGTTCCCGGCCGAGGGCGGCGACTACTCGGAGCTTCGCGAGGCGCTCGACCGGCTGAAGCTGAACGACGCCGCGCTCGCCTACGAACCCGAGACGTCGGGGGCGCTCGGGTTCGGCTTCCGGTGCGGCTTCCTCGGGCTGCTTCACATGGACATCGTGAAGGAGCGGCTCGAGCGCGAGTTCGGCCTCGAGCTGATCGCGACGGCGCCGAACGTCGAGTTCCACGTCGCCCGCGGCGACGAGACGCTCGTCGTGCACAACCCGAGCGAGATGCCACAGCCGGGGACGTACGACCACGTCGAGGAGCCCATGGTGCTCGCGACGATCATCACGCCGAGCGAGTACCTGGGCGCGATCTTCGAGCTCTGCCAGGCGCGCCGCGGCGACCTCCTGGACATGAAGTACCTCTCGCCCGAACGGGCCGAGGTCCACTACCATCTGCCGCTCGCCGAGATCATCTTCGACTTCTTCAACCACCTGAAGTCCCGGACCCGCGGCTACGCCTCGCTCGACTACGAGCCGACCGGGTACGAGCCGAGCGACCTCGTGCGCGTCGACGTGCTCCTGCACGGCGAGCCCGTCGATGCCTTCAGCAGCGTCGTGCACCGGGACAAGGCGCAGCAGTACGGGCGGCAGATGGTCGAACGCCTCCGCGAGCTGATCCCGCGTCAGCTGTTCGACGTCGCGATCCAGGCCTCGATCGGCCAGCGGATCGTGGCGCGCGAGACCGTGAAGGCCAAGCGCAAGGACGTCCTCGCCAAGTGCTACGGCGGCGACATCACCCGCAAGCGCAAGCTCCTCGAGCAGCAGAAGAAGGGGAAGGAGCGGATGCGGCGGGTCGGACGCGTCGACGTTCCGCAGGAGGCGTTCATCGCCGCGCTCCGGGTCGACGAGAAGGCGGAGGCGAGGCGATGACCGCGGGCCTCTACGTGCACGTGCCGTTCTGCCTCACCCGGTGCGGGTACTGCGACTTCAACGCGTACGCGGGGCTGGAGCATCTCGCGTCACGGTACGTGGGCGCCGTGCTGGCCGAGGCGCGGCTCGCGGGGTCGGAATGGTCGGACGAGACGTTCGCGACCGTCTTCCTCGGCGGCGGCACGCCGACCACGCTCGAGGTCGCGGACCTGAAGGCGCTACTCGCGCACCTCCGGCAGACCTTCGCGGTCGCGAACGACGCCGAGGTCACGATCGAGGCGAACCCCGACACGGTGGACACGACGAAGCTCGCTGGCCTTCTCGAGGCCGGCTACGGAAGGCTCTCGATGGGGGCGCAGTCGTTCGACCCCGCGGTGCTCGCGGCCCTCGAGCGGATCCACGACCCGGCATCCGTCCGTCGCGCGATGACCGCGGCCCGCGAGGCCGGCTACGCGAACGTGAACCTCGACCTGATCTACGGCGCCGACGGCGAGACGCTCGGCTCGTGGGAGCGCACGCTCCGCGAGGCGATCGAGCTCGCGCCCGAGCACGTGAGCGCGTACGCGCTCACGATCGAGCCGTCGACGCCGCTCGGCCGGAAGGTGACACGCGGGGTCGTGCCGGCGCCCAACCCGGACCTGCAGGCGGACATGTTCGAGCTCGCGTGCGAGCTGCTCGCCGGCGCGGGCTACCGCCACTACGAGGTCTCGAACTGGGCCAAGCCCGGGTTCGAGTGCGTCCACAACCTCGGGTACTGGGAGCGACGCTCGTACCTGGGGCTCGGCGCCGGCGCGCACTCGTACCGTGAAGACCGGCGGTGGTGGAACGTCCGTCCACCCGAGGAGTACCTGTCGACGGTCGAGTCCGGGAGGCTGCCGATCGGCGGCGAGGAACGCCTCGAGCCGAGAGACGCCTTCCTCGAGGAGGTGTTCCTGCGCCTGCGGATCCTCGAGGGTGTGCCGTCGTCGTGGGTCGAGCCCGAGCGCTCGGAGCCGTTCCTCGAGGCGGCTCTCCTGCGCGACGACGATGGGTCGCTCGTCCCGACCGAGCGCGGGATGCTCGTCCTGAACGAGTTGGTCCTGGCGCTCACGGGATAGGAGCGACGGGTCCGAGGTTCGAGCCGCACAGCGTCTCGCCCGACCGGAACGACGGCCCTCCCGGGTCGTCCGTCACGGGTTCGTTGAAGTCACGGACATCGACGACGTGCATGATCGCGGTGACGGCATCCTGTCGCAACACGAGCGTGGTCTGGTGTGCATGCCACTCGGCGTCGGGCGAGTCGTTTGGGAGCGACTCCGCGGAGGTGGCCACGATCCCAGGCCCGTCGGGTCCGGAGTCCTGACCGCACTGCAGTCCGTACAGCTCGAACGCGTCTCCACCGAGGAGGAACGAGGCCTGCTGACCGGGCTGGAACCCGCCCTCTGGGTCCCCGGGTTCCGCGACATCCACCGGCACGATTCGCACGCCCACGTCTCTCCCAGTGATGAAGTCGTAGAGCCGGAGCCCAATCACCGCGCCGCCATCTTGGGCGACCAGGAGTTCGTCGGTGCCGTCGCCGTCGATGTCCGGTGCCGAGAAGGCTCGACAATCGAGCGTGCACTCGACGGGGCCGAACGAGGAATCCGCGAAGCCGTCGCCGTCCGCATCGAGTGCCACGACGTTGAACGCCTCCCGCGGCTGCGGGCACCCGCCCGTGTCGCCCATCCTCGTTGCGACGAACACCGTCGTGGTCACCCCTGGCTCCGCAAACTCATCCTCGATCGACGACACGTTGCAGACGGAGAAGCCGAGCCCGATGTCCCTCCCGACCGGCGGCTCTGCTGAAGGCGATGGTGACGGCTCGATGGATGGGGTGGGGGAACCGCTCACGTGCCGCCAGGCCGGTTCGCCCATCGCGCCGGCGATTGCGGCCGGTTCCCCTCCGTCCGCGGGGATCGTGTAGACCTGACCTGTGTCGGCGGAGAAGGCGAGGAACCTTCCATCAGGCGACCACGCAGGATGATCGAGATCCGGAAGGGCGTCGAATACGAAGGCCTCGTTCGAGCCGTCCGGGGCCATCGTGTACAGGGATCGGTCCGACGGTCCCCGCCCGCGGACGAACGCGATGCGGTTCAACCTCGACGACCATGCTGGCGAAGTCTCGCCCTCATCCGGAGTCCGTGTGAGGTTCGTGAGCTCCGACCCGTCCACCCGGACCGAGTAGATGTCCCACGGGAAGCTCTCCTGGTCCGCCGGATCGGGGGCCCCACCTTCGAACGCGATCGTCTCCCCGTCGGGCGACCAAGTCGGGCTGCCGATCAACAGGTTGTCCGTTCCGGGGATCAGCCGAGCATCGCTCGTCTGGACGTCGAAGACGACGATGCCGAACCCGCCTCCCACGGAGCCAACGAAGGCGATTCGATCGCCGTCGGGAGACCACGCAGGGTCGCGCACGATGGCGCCGTATCGGTTCTCGGTTGGCCGGGCCACGGGGCCGCCGTCGGCCGGCATCGTAGCGAGCACCATCCGCTCGGCTTCGGGGACCGAGTAGGCGAACACGATCATGCGTCCGTCGGGCGACACGTCGGGTGAGCGATGGACTGCGTCGCCGTCGGTCAGCTGTCGGAGGTTGGTCCCGTCCGGTTGGACGCTGAACAGGTGTTCGCCGCCGCTCTCGAGCGGCAGGGAGAACACGATCTCGCCGTTCGCGACCGATGCGGCCGCGATGTTGGGGGCTTCGGACCCCCCAAAGATCCGCGTCAGCGCGTAGAAGCCGCCGATCGAGCCGAGGACGACGGCGACGGCGAGCGTTGCCGCTTGGACCTTCCGGAGAACTCGGCGACGTTCGCGTCGCCTGATCAGGTCTTCGTAGACGCCGCTCGGGTCCGCAAGCCGGCCCGCCTGTTCGAGCTCGCGCCGCAGGCGTTCATCTAGCGCCACGATCGTTCGCCTCCTCCGCTTCCGTGACGCCCAGCTCTCGAGCGAGCGCCGCCCGAGCCCTCGACAGGGTGCTCTTGACGGTTCCTTCATCGATGCCGAGCGCTCGCCCCACCTCGCGCGTGTCGAACTGCAGGTAGTAGCGGAGCACGACGGCTTCGCGCTGACGACGGGGGAGCGTCGCGAGCGCCCGCTCGACGTCGATCGCCCGGTCGGCATCGCGGGCCGGAGAAGGCCCGCTCAGTCTCGCCTTCGCCCGCCGCTCCGAGCGGAGCCGTCGGAGCCCGCTCCGCGCCAGGTTCATCGCCACCGTCGTAACCCACGCGTTCAACGAGTCGATCTCCTCTCCTTCCTCCGAGCGTTCCCACGCCCGGAGCAACGCCTCCTGGACCGCGTCCTCTGCCGCCGGCCGGCTGCCGCAGGAGAGCGCGATCGCGGCGACCAGACGCGGGTACGCCGTGTGCAGGAACTCTCGGATCGCGACCTCGTCCACCCTCATGTGTTCCACCCTAGGACGCGCGAACGACTCGTTCGGTTGTCATCGAGCTTCGCGGCCCCTAGCACTCTCGGGGGTAGACTGCTAATCCCATGGTGGAACCCGAGCTCGGAGCGAGGAAGGTCGCGGTGCTGCGCGCCGTGGTCGAGGAGTACGTGCGCACCGGCGAACCGGTGGGCAGCGAGACGATCGCCGAGCGCACAGGCCTCGGTGTCTCGAGCGCCACGATCCGCAACGAGTTGGCCGCGCTCGAGGAACTCGGCTACCTCTCGCACCCGCACACGTCCGCCGGCCGGATCCCGACCGACGCCGGCTACCGCCGGTTCGTCGACTCGCTGCCGCCGGGAGGGCGGATGCGCGACGCACAGCGCCGCGCGATCGCCGGGTTCTTCGCCGAGACGATGATCGACCTCGAGGAGGTGCTGAAGGGCACGACCCAACTGCTGTCGCGGGTCACCCAGTACGCGGGACTCGCGGTGCCGCCGCCCACCGGGATCAACGAGGTCGTGCTCCGGACGGAGCTGATGGAGGTCGGCAACGGCGTGCTGCTCCTCGTGGTGGGCGAGCGGGGCCGGGTCGACAAGCTGGTGATCGATCGTCCGGACGGCCTGGACGCCGAGGGGCTCGCCTCGCTCGAGCGAGCGCTCGCCGACAAGGTTCACGGCCGCAACCTGAACGAGGCCCAGACCGAGACGCTGAAGGCCGCCGCCGTGGCGTCCTCCGGCGAGCGTGCCGTCCTGGCCGCGGCCGCCGACCTCTTCGGGGAGATGCAGCTCGGGACGGGGGCGCAGCACGTGATGATCGGCGGCGTCGCGAACCTCGCCGACGAGGCGGCGCGGTGGCGGCGTGAGACCGTGCGCCGCTTGTTCGAGGCGCTGGAGCACGAGTCCGAGATGCTCGAGCTCCTTCGCGACGTGACGACCGAAGACGTGAACGTCACGATCGGCGCCGAGCACCCGCACACCGGCGAATGGGAGGCCTCGATCGTCTCGGCGCCGTTCCACGCGGGCACGACGGCGCTCGGGACGGTGGGCGTCGTCGGGCCGACCGCGATGGACTACGTGAACGTCATGGCCTCGGTGCGCGCGGTCGCCCGCCGCCTGTCCGAGCTCGCCACCGAGCTCGGGGCCTAGCGCGATGGCGGCCGTTCGCGACCTGTACGA
>DATFEU010000197.1:0-13500 GCA_035250725.1 Actinomycetota bacterium | reverse complement strand
CGGATGACGGCCGGCGGCAGCACCTACATCCCGCTCAAGGTCAACCAGGCGGGCGTCATCCCGATCATCTTCGCGAGCTCGGTCCTGTACTTCCCGACGCTGCTCGCGAGCGTGTACCACGCGGAGTGGTTCACGAACCTCGTGAACAACTACCTGACGAACCAGCGCAGTTTCGCGTACATGGGGATCTACGGGCTCATGGTCGTGTTCTTCGCGTACTTCTACACGGCGATCGCGTTCAACCCGGTCGACACGGCCGACAACCTGCGGAAGTACGGTGGCTTCGTACCCGGCATCCGGCCGGGTCCGCCCACGGCCGACTACCTGAGCTTCGTCCTGAACCGGATCACGCTGCCGGGCTCGATCTTCCTCGCGACGATCGCCCTGCTGCCGTCGATCTTCTTCGCGTTCTACCTGCCGATCCAGAACTTCCCCTTCGGCGGCACGTCGCTGCTGATCACGATCGGCGTCGCGCTCGAGACGATGAAGCAGCTCGAGTCGCAGCTGCTGATGCGGCACTACGAGGGCTTCCTGAAGTAGGCCCCGTGCGGATCATCCTCCTCGGGCCGCCGGGCGCAGGGAAGGGAACGCAGGCGCGGAGGCTCTCCGAACGCTACGGGCTCGTCGTCATCGCGACGGGCGACATCTTCCGCCAGCAGATCGCGAAGCAGACGAGCCTCGGGATGCGGGCCAAGGAGTACTACGAGCGAGGCGAGTACGTGCCCGACGGCCTCACGACCGCGATGGTGTTCGAACGGCTCGACCAGCCCGACGTGCGCGAGGGATTCATCCTCGACGGCTATCCCCGAACCGTCCCGCAGGCGCAGGCGCTCGAGGGCTCGCTCGCGGAGTCCGGGCACACGCTCTCCGCAGTGCTGAACTTCAAGATCTCGGACGCGGTCGCCGTCAAGCGGCTCATGAGCCGACGGGTGTGTGCGAACTGCGGGCGCAGCTATAACATCGAGTTCAAGCCGCCGCGGGTCGAGGGCATCTGCGACGTGTGCGGGCACGAGCTCACGAGCCGCAGCGACGACGACGAGGCGACGATCCTGCGCCGGCTCGAGGTCTACCATCGCGAGACGAAGCCACTCGTCCTGTACTTCTGGGAGCGAGGCCTCCTCCGCGACATCGACGCCGAGGCGCCGGAAGAGGTCGTGGCCGACCGGGCGATCGAGGCGATCGCCGACCTCCTCGACACGTACGAGTGAGCCCGTGATCGTCTACAAGTCGCCCGAGGAGATCGACAAGATGCGCCGCGCCGGCCGGATCGTCGCAGGCACGATCGACCGGGTCGTGGCGGCCGTGCGGCCGCAGGTCACGACCGCCGAGCTCGATGCCGTCGCCGAGGCCTACATCCGCGAGCAGGGGGCGACGCCCTCGTTCAGGGGCTATCGGGGCGCGAACGCGGCGCCACCGTTCCCCGGGTCGATCTGCACGTCGCTGAACGAGGAGGTCGTGCACGGGATCCCCTCCGAACGCCGGGTGACCGAGGGCGACCTGCTGAAGCTCGACTTCGGGGCGATCTGGGAGGGGTTCCACGGCGACGCCGCCGTGACCGTGATCGTGGGCGATGCCCCCTCGGCCGACGCCGAGAAGCTCGTGCGCGTGACCGAGGAGGCGCTCGAGGCGGGGATCTCGCAGATCCGGCCGGACGGCCGGCTGTCGGACATCGGCGCGGCCGTCGAGCAGGTCGCGGTCGGGGCCGGCTTCGAGGTCGTGCGCGAGTACGTGGGCCACGGGATCGGGCGGAACCTGCACGAGGACCCGCAGATCCCGAACTACGGCAAGCCCGGTCGCGGCCCGGTGCTGAAGCCCGGGCTCGTGCTCGCCGTTGAGCCGATGGTGAACGTCGGGGGCTGGGAGACCCAGGTGCTCCCGGACGCGTGGACGGTGGTCACGGAGGACGGCTCCCTCTCGGCCCACTTCGAGCACACGATCGCGGTGACCGAGGACGGCCACGAGGTGCTGACCGCCCGGGGCTGAAGCCGTTCGAAACCGCAGGTCGGGGGCCCCTTTGCGGCTCCTTCGACGCAGCGCGTGGACGGTCTCGCGGCGCAGCCCCTATACTTGCGGGCCGCCTCCGTCCGGAGGCGGTTCCGGCTCGCCCGTGGGCGGGCCAGGCACGTCCAAGAAGTTCATGTCCGGAAACGAGGATCACCCGGAGCTTGCCGAAGAAGGACGCGATCGAGGTCGAGGGGACGGTCACCGAGCCGCTTCCCAACGCCATGTTCCGGGTGGAGCTCGAGAACGGACATAACGTGTTGGCCCATATCTCGGGCAAGATGCGGATGCACTACATCCGCATCCTCCCGGGGGACCGGGTGCTGGTGGAGCTGTCGCCGTACGACCTCTCGCGCGGCAGGATCGTGTACCGATACAAGTAGGGGGTTCGGGGGCTCGAGAAGCGAGCGCGAAGGCGCGAACGCTCGCCCCCGATGAAGAGGAGAGATCCGAGTGAAGGTCCGTCCGTCGGTGAAGAAGATGTGCGACCGGTGCAAGGTCATCCGCCGGCGCGGCACGATCCGCGTGATCTGCTCGAACCCCAGGCACAAGCAACGGCAGGGCTAGGAGGCTCATCGTGGCACGGATCGCAGGCGTCGACCTCCCCCGCGACAAGCGCGTGGACATCGCGCTCCGCTACATCTACGGCATCGGCCAGACCCGGGCGTTCGAGATCGTCGAGGGCTCCGGTGTGGACGGTGGGACGAAGGTGCGCGACCTCTCCGAAGACGAGGTCAGCAAGATCCGGGAGTTCATCGACCGGACCTACAAGGTCGAGGGTGACCTGCGCCGCGAGGTGGCGCAGGACATCAAGCGGAAGATCGAGATCGGCTCGTACCAGGGCGTCCGGCACCGCCGGAGCCTGCCGGTCCGCGGGCAGCGCACGCACACCAACGCCCGGACCCGTAAGGGGCCGCGCAAGACCGTGGCCGGCAAGAAGAAGGCCACGAAGAAGTAGTTCGGGGGGCGAGATGGCGAAGCCGAAGGCCAAGAAGACCAAGCGTCGCGAGAAGAAGAACGTCGTGCACGGTCAGGCGCACATCAAGTCGACGTTCAACAACACGATCGTGACGATCACCGACCTGCAGGGGAACACGATCTCGTGGGCCTCGGCGGGCAACGTCGGGTTCAAGGGGTCGCGCAAGTCCACGCCGTTCGCCGCCCAGCTCGCCGCCGAGTCGGCCGCGCGCAAGGCCCAGGAGCACGGGCTGCAGAAGGTGGACGTGTTCGTGAAGGGCCCGGGCTCCGGTCGCGAGACCGCGATCCGCTCGCTCGCGGCGACCGGCCTCGAGGTCGCCGGGATCCAGGACGTCACGCCGGTGCCCCACAACGGGGTCCGGCCCAAGAAGCGCCGGCGCGTCTAGCGCTCGGAGCAACGAGCCCGCGGAGTCGACCGCGGGCGGCACCACCTCGGTGGCGCCAAGAGGCGGGGAGGAATGGATGATCCCCCGCCGGGAGGAGGAACGAAGTTGTTCATCGTCGCACGACCGCAGATCCAGGAAGAGACCGTCTCGCCCACGCGCTCGAGGTTCATCGTCGAGCCGCTCGAGCCGGGCTTCGGCTACACGGTGGGGAACTCGCTCCGCCGGACCCTGCTGTCCTCGATCCCAGGGGCCGCGATCAGCTCGGTCCGCATCGAAGGGGTGCTCCACGAGTTCTCGACGATCCCGAAGGTCACCGAGGACGTCACCGACATCATCCTGAACCTGAAGGAGCTCGTGCTCCGCAGCGAGTCCGACGAGCCCGTGACCGTGTACCTGAAGGCCAAGGGCCCGGGCGCCGTCACGGCCGCCGACATCGCGCCCCCGGCCGGGGTCGAGATCCTGAACGCCGACCTCCACATCGCCACGCTCGGCAAGGGCGGCTCGCTCGAGATGGAGCTGACGGTCGAGCGCGGCGTCGGGTACCGGATGGCCGACAAGAACAAGAAGCCGCGGGACCCGATCGGCGTGATCCCGGTCGATTCGATCTTCTCGCCGGTCCGCCGGGTGTCGTACGCGGTGGAGAACACCCGGGTCGAGCAGATGACCGACCGCGACCGCCTGATCCTCGACGTCGAGACCGACGGCTCGGTCGCCCCTCGCGAGGCGCTCGCGTCGGCGGGCGGGACGCTCCTCGAGCTCGTGCAGCTGTTCGGCGACCTCGCCGAGGCACAGTCGATGCAGGTCGGCCCCGCCGAGGACGAGTCGGTCCCGTCGGACTACGCGATCACGGTCGAGGAGCTGAACCTGTCCGTCCGCTCCTACAACTGCTTGAAGCGCGAGGGCATCAACACGGTCGGCGACCTTGTGGACAAGTCCGAGGCCGAGCTGATGGACATCCGCAACTTCGGGCAGAAGTCGATCGACGAGGTGAAGGCCAAGCTCGAGGAGCTCGGCCTGTCGCTCCGGGAGGAGTAGGGATGCCCAAGCCCACCAAGGGGCCGCGTCTCGGGTCGGGTCCGGCGCACCAGCGCCTGATGCTGAACGGCCTTGCGGCGCAACTGTTCGTGCACGAGCGGATCAACACGACCGAGGCGAAGGCCAAGGCCGTCCGCCCGGTTGCCGAGAAGCTGATCACGTTCGCCAAGAAGGGCGACGTGGCCGCGCGCCGCGAGGTCCTCAAGCAGATCACCGACCGCGACATCGTCCACAAGCTGTTCAGCGACATCGGCCCGCGCTACGCCGAGCGCAACGGCGGATACACGCGGATCCTGAAGCTCGGCCAGCGCAAGGGCGACGGCGCCCCGATGGCCCGGATCGAGCTCGTCGAGGAGACCGCCTAAGAACCTGGCGGGGAGACGAGCCAGTAGAGGTCGCCGCACCGCTCTGGGACGTCCTGACCGGACAGCTCGGTGGCGTGCCGCTCGGCATCGGCCGTCCCGTCGACTTCCCGCGGGCGGGTCTCGCCTCCCCCAAACCGGATCCGTTCGCCTTCGCGCGCGACCACGTGGCCTTCGTCGTCGAGGACCTCGATGCGGCCGTCCACGGTTCGAGCGGTGAAGCCCTCGGACCACAGGAGGAGCCACCGGTCCTCGGGTCTTGCGACGAACAGGCAACCCGACCGGACCTGGAACTCGCCCTCGATCTCCCCGGCCGGATACGCGTTCCCGAGCGGCACGGTCGGGAAGAAGACGCCGTCGGGAGCGGCCCGCTTGCTCGAACCGCAGGCAGTCACGGTCACCGCCAGCAGAACCGCGGACAGTCGGCGGACGAACAGGCTCGTCATACTCGCGGCGTGATCGTTCGGCTCACGCTCGCGTACGACGGTACCGGGTTCCGGGGGTGGGCGAGGAACGCCGGCCAGCGGACCGTCGAAGGGGTGCTGACCGAAGCTGTCGGACGGGTTCTCGGCGATGTTCCGAAGCTCTCCGTAGCGGGCCGAACGGATGCCGGGGTGCATGCGCGTGGGCAGGTGGCATCGTTCCGGACGGCGAGTGAGGTCGACCTCGAGCGGCTCCAGCGTTCGGTCAACGGCATGCTCGCGCCCGAGGTGGTCGTGTTCGATGCGCGCGAGGCGCCCTCGGGGTTCGACGCCCGGTTCTCGGCGACGGCGCGGGAGTACCGATACCGGATCGAAACGGGGCCGTGGCCGGATCCGTTCGACGCGCCGTTCGTCTGGCATCGGACGGGCGAGCTTTCGCTGCCCCGGATGCGAGAGGCCGCGCGCCCGCTCATCGGCGAGCACGACTTCGCCTCGTTCTGCCGACGGCCGCAGTCGGGCGGCACGATCCGGCGGCTCGAGCGGCTCGCGGTCTCCCGACGCGCGCACCGGGTGGACGTGGTCGTTCGAGCGAACGCGTTCCTCCACCAGATGGTCCGGACCCTCGTCGGGACGCTTGTTCGGGTGGGCGACGGGAGGCTCGACCCCGCGGAGGTGGCCGGGATCCTCGCGGCTCGGGACCGGTCGCGGACCCCGAACATGGCGCCGCCCCTCGGCCTGACGCTCGAACGCGTGGTCTACGGCCGCCGCTCGACGGCGATTTGACCCGGAGCGCGTCGGCCACGGACCATCTTCCGCATGGAGGTCCTCCTTCCGGGCACCCTCGACGAGGCGCTCGAGCTGGCCGCCGCGAACCCCGAGGTGGTACCGATCGCGGGCGGGACCGACGTCATGGTCGAGCTCAACATGGACCTCGGCCGCCCCGAGACGCTCATGGACGTCTCCCGCATCGCGGAGCTCCGGGAGTGGCGTCGCGAGAACGGTCACGTGTTCCTCGGCGCGGGGGTCAGCTACACGCGGATCATCGACGAGCTGGGCGAGCTCAGCCCGCTCGTCCAGGCCTCCCGCTCGGTCGGATCGCCGCAGATCCGGAACCGCGGGACGGTCGGCGGCAACCTCGGGACTGCCTCGCCCGCCGGAGACGCGCTGCCCGTTCTTGCCGCCTACGACGCCGAGGTCGTCCTCGTCCGATCCGGCGGGGCGACGAGGTTGGTCGCGTGGAACGAGTTCCTGACCGGGGTGAAGCAGACCTCTCGCGAGCCGGGCGAGCTGATCCTCGGCGCGCGGTGGACGCCTCCTCGCGGCCGGGGATCCTTCTCGAAGATCGGCACGCGCAACGCGATGGTGATCGCCGTCGCGAGCCTCTGCTTCCAGATGGACGAGGACGCGCGGTCCCTCCGGGTGGCGCTCGGGTCGGTGGCACCCACCGTGGTGCGGGCGACCGAGGCGGAGGCGTTCGCGGCCGGGGCGCTCGGCGAGGCTGGCGCGTGGGACGACGCGACGCGGTCGCTCGACCAGACAGAGATCGAGCGCTTCGGGGAGCTCGTCGCCGGCGCGGGGAGCCCGATCGACGACGTGCGGGGGACCGGCGCGTACCGGAGGCACGCCTGCGCGGTCCTCGCGCGACGGGCGCTGGCATGGGCGCTCGACGACCGGCGGAGCGGCTGATGCTCGTCCGCGCGAACGTGAACGGCGAGTGGCGCGAGGCCGACGTCTGGCCGGGTTCGAGCCTCCTCTACCTGCTCCGCGAACACCTCGGCCTGCCGGGCTCGAAGAACGCATGCGAGCAGGGCGAGTGCGGTTCGTGTTCGGTCTGGCTGGACGACGAGCTCGTGTGCGCCTGCCTGGTCCTTGCGGCGCAAGCCGAAGGAAGGGAGGTCCGAACCGTGGAGGGCCTGGCCGCCGGCGAGGCGATGCACCCGGTGCAGGAAGCGTTCGTCGAGGCCGGCGGCGTCCAGTGCGGGTTCTGCACGCCGGGGTTCATCGTGGCGGTGACCGACCTGCTCGAGCGCAGGTCGGCGCCGCCCGACGCCGAGGTCCGCGAGGCGCTCTCGGGCAACCTCTGCCGCTGCACCGGCTACGAGAAGATCCTCGAGGCGGTGCGGATCGCGGCCGACCGCATGCGCCTGCGGGAGGACGAGCTGTGAGCCGGCGGGTCGACGAACGCGTTCGCGAGGGCGTCGGCGCCTCGGTCCCGCGCATCGACGGCGTCCCCAAGGTCAAGGGCCAGTTCTCCTACGGCAGCGACCTGTGGGCCGACGAGATGCTGTGGGGCCACACGCTCCGGAGCTCGCACCCCAGTGCGCGGATCCGATCGGTCGACATCTCCGCCGCGGTCGCGAGCCCTGGCGTGCACGCGGTCCTGCTCGCCGACGACGTGCCCGGCGTTCGCTTCTACGGGCTCGAGTTCGCGGACCAGCCCGTGCTCGCGTCCGACGTGGTTCGGTACGTCGGGGAGCCGGTCGCGATCGTGGCGGCCGAGCACCCGGAGCTCGCGCGCCGCGCCGCCGACCAGATCGACGTCGAGTACGAGCCGCTCGAAGCGGTGACCGACATGGAGCGGGCGCTGCTCCCGGACGCGCCATCGGTGCACCCGTTCGGCAACGTGCTGAGCGACGTGCGGGTGGTCCACGGGGATCCCGACGCGGAGGCCGAGGTCTGGGTCGAGGGCTACTACGAGACCGGGATGCAGGACCAGGCGCCGCTCGGACCGGAGGCCGGGATGGCGGTGCCGGCCGAGGACGGTGGCGTCGACCTGTTCGTGGCGACGCAGTGGCTCCACATCGACCGGCGGCAGATCGCGCCCTGCCTGAACCTTCCCGAGGAGCGGGTTCGGCTGTTCCTCGCGGGCACCGGTGGCGCCTTCGGCGCGCGCGAGGACGTGAGCATGCAGATCCACGCGTGCATGCTCGCCCTGTACACGGGCCGGCCGGTGAAGATGTCGTACGGTCGGACCGAGTCGTTCCTCGGTCACGTGCACCGCCACCCGTCGAGGATCTGGATGCGGACCGGCGCGAACCGGGACGGCTCACTCGTGGCGGTTCGCGCCCGCGTGCTGATCGACGGCGGCGCCTACACCTCCTCCTCGGCGGCGGTGATCTCGAACGCCACGACGTTCGCCCCCGGCCCCTACGCCGTTCCCAACGCGCTGATCGAAGGCACGTGCGTCTACACGAACAACCCGCCGTGCGGGGCGATGCGGGGGTTCGGCGCGGTCCAGGTCTGCTTCGCGCACGAGGGTCAGATGGACAAGCTCGCGGGCGCGCTCGGCATGGACGCGGTCGAGCTCCGGTTGCGCAACGCCGCGGCGACCGGGACGGTGCTCCCCACCGGCCAGGTGATCCGAGGGGCCGCCCCCGTGCGCGAGGTGATCGAGCGGACCGCCGCGATCCCGTTGCCCCCCGAGGCGCCGGGACCGCCGCGCGACGCGATCGAGCTGCCCGGGGGCGTGGCCGGCAACGTCGGGCGAGGGGAGGGGGTCCGGCGCGGGGTCGGGTTCGCGGTCGGGTACAAGAACCACGGGTACAGCGGCGGGTTCGACGATTACGCGGACGCCCGGGTGACGCTCTCGACCGGACCGGACGGGCCGGTGGCCGAGATCCACAGCGCCGCGGCCGAGGTCGGGCAGGGCGTCCAGACGATCCTCGCGCAGATCGCGCGGACGGTGCTCGGCATCGAGCGGGTGATCCTTCGGACCTCGGACACGTTCGTCGGCTCCGCCGGATCGACCTCCGCGTCGCGCCAGACGCTCGTGTCCGGCGGTGCCGTGAAGGCTGCGAGCGAGTCGGTGCTGGTGCAGCTGCTCGAACGTGCCCGACGCGACGCGCGGGTTGCCGGCGGCGACCTGGCTGTGGACGGCGGGTTCGTCACCGCCGACGGCGAGCCCGTGATGCCCGTCGACGAGCTGCTCGGCGAGCCGATCGAGGGCTCCGTGATCTGGCGACACCGGCCCACCTCACCGCTCGACGAGCAGGGGCAGGGCGACATGCATGTGGGGTTCCTCTTCGCCGCGCACCGGGCGGTCGTCGACGTGGACGAGGAGCTGGGGCTCGTGCGCGTGGTCCAGCTCGCGACAGCGCAGGACGTCGGGTTCGCGATCAACCCGCAGAGCGTGGTCGGGCAGGTCGAGGGCGGCTCGGCCCAGGGGCTCGGGCTCGCGCTGATGGAGGAGATCCAGCTCGAGGACGGCAAGATCCGGAACGCATCGTTCACGGACTACCTGCTGCCGACCACGCTCGACATGCCGCCGGTGGAGGTCGTGCTCGTCGAGGAGCCGGAGCCCGATGCACCGTTCGGCGCGAAGGGCGTCGGCGAGCCCGCCAACGTCGTCGCGCCTGCGGCGATCGTCTCGGCGCTCCGCGCGGCGCTCGGACGGGGCCTGCAGCGGATCCCGGTCGAGCCCGACGATCTCGTCGGTCTCCGCGAGCCGCCGGGCATCCCGCCGTGGCCCCCGTTCCCGGACGAGCCGGCCCGGGAGCCCGCCCCCGCGGTGGCCGGCGTCGTCCGCACCGGCGAGGTGCCGCCGCCCTCCTGACGGCTCAGGGCGACGAGGTGGCCGTCGCCCTTGGGTCCTCCGGGAGGAGGCCGAGCCGTTCGAGCGTTTCCTTTGACGCCTCCGCGAAACCGCAGGTAGCATGGGGCGTCCGGCCGTCCCCGGCCGGCATCTTCGTGTCTATTTCGTGTCTATGAAGACCTATTCGCCGAAGCCGCGTGACATCGAGCGCCGCTGGTACGTCCTGGACGCCAGCGGTGTCGTGCTCGGCCGTCTCGCGACGGAGGCCGCATCCATCCTGCGGGGCAAGCACAAACCGATCTTCGCGCCCCACATGGACACCGGCGATCACGTGATCGTCGTGAACGCCAAGGACGTCCAGCTGACCGGGGGCAAGGAGAAGACCAAGGTCGCCTACCGGCACTCCGGCTACCCGGGAGGGCTGACCGAGACCCGCTACGGCAAGCTCCTGGCCGAGAAGCCGGCCTACGCCGTCGAGAAGGCGATCAAGGGCATGCTCCCGCACAACCGGCTCGGCCGGCAGATGGCGACCAAGCTCCGCGTCTACGCCGACGCCGATCATCGACACCAGGCCCAGCAACCGAAGGCCCTCAGGCTCGGAGAGGTACCTCCGTGGGAGGGACTCCCGGCGCCGGCCGCCGAGGCCGAGCGCCCGTCGGCCGGCGAGCCGCAGCCGAAGGCGCCGACCGCGAAGCGCTCGACCGCGAAGCCGCCCTCGGCTACCACGTCGACCGCGAAGCGCTCGGCCGCGAAGTCCACCGCGAAGCGGACCGCCGCGAAGTCCACCGCGAAGAAGACGACCGCCAAGCGCACGAGGACCTCGTCGAAGGCCTCGGCGGCAAAGAAGACGACGGCCCGAGCGTCGAAGAAGGAGGCCTGAGATGGCGCAGACGGCGACGGGTCGGCGCAAGGAGGCCGTGGCCCGTGTCCGGCTCGTGCCCGGCACAGGCACCTTCCAGCTGAACGGCAGGACCCTCGACGAGTACTTCACCACCCGCGCCCACCGCATGGTGGTCGCGGCGCCGCTCCGACTCGCCGGCCGGGAGAAGGACCTCGACGTGATCGCGCGGATCGACGGCGGCGGGGTGTCGGGTCAGGCCGGGGCGCTGCGGCTCGGCATCGCTCGTGCGCTGATCGAGCTCGATCCTGAGCTCCGTGCGAACCTCAAGAAAGAGGGATACCTCTCACGGGACGCCCGTGAGAAGGAGCGCCGCAAGTATGGGCTGAAGAAGGCTCGCAAGGCACCGCAGTACTCCAAGCGGTAGGCGGTCCAGCCCGCCCTTCGAGCCCGGAACCTACGTCGGATCGACCTCGTCCGCCGACGCCGGGACGTCGCCCCCCGGGACGTCCGAGAGCGCGAGCTGCGCCTGGACCTCGAGCCCCGCAGGCACGAAGACGTGCACCGGTCCCGTGGGGTACGGGTCGCTGCTGCTCCCTCCCTTCAGCAGGACCGGGATCCCCTCTGCCTCAAGCCGCGAGCGGATGATCTCGCCCTCGAACGTCGAGGGCACGGACCGCAGCCGTGCGAGATCGCCGGACATGCGTGCATGGTCCCACAAGCCAGCGGTTATACATAGACGGTCGTCGATGTCTGCGGTATTGTGAATCGAGGAACGTCGATGGAGGGGGTCCTGCCGTGCGAGAGCTGACCGTGGTGGAAGCGGCGCCGGCGGCCTGCTGTGCGCCGCTCGGGGCGGCCGGGCTGTCCGAAGAGGACGCCAGCACCACCGCCACGGTGTTCAAGGCGCTCGCCGATCCGACCCGCGTCCGCATCGTGAACCTGCTCGCGAACGCGGACGAGCCCGTCTGCGTGTGCAACCTCACGCCCGAGCTCGGCCTCTCGCAACCGACCGTGAGCTTCCATCTGAAGAAGCTCGTGAACGCGGGGCTGCTCGAACGCGAGCAACGGGGTGTGTGGGCGTTCTACTCGGTGAACCGCGAGGCGCTCGGCCGCCTCGCGACGGTCCTCGACCTGGAAGGAGTGAGGGTATGAGCGAGGTCCGGGAACGCGTGCGCGAGCACTACCGAACGCTGGCGCTCGAAGTCGAGACCACGGGCGGCTGCTGCGACGCCTCGTGCTGCGGGGGGAACGAGGTGACGGGAGCGGATCTCTACGCCGCAGCGGAGCGAGCCGAGCTCCCCGACGCGGCCGTCCTGGCCAGCCTCGGATGCGGCAACCCCACGGCGGTCGCGGAGCTCCTCGAGGGCGAGACCGTGCTCGATCTCGGCTCCGGAGGCGGGATCGACGTGATCCTGTCCGCCCGCCGAGTGGGCGAGCGGGGGCACGCCTACGGACTCGACATGACCGACGAGATGCTCGAGCTCGCACGGCGCAACGCCGACAAGGCGGGCGTCGTCAACGTCGAGTTCCTGAAGGGCTACATCGAGGACGTGCCGCTGCCCGACGGGACGGTCGACGTGGTGATCTCGAACTGCGTGATCAACCTTTCCGCCGACAAGCCCAGGGTCTTCGAGGAGATCGCGCGGGTGCTACGGCCCGGAGGGCGGATCGGCGTGAGCGACATCGTGGCGGCCGATCACCTCTCCTCCGACGAGCGGGCTGAGCGCGGCAGCTTCGTCGGGTGCATCGCGGGCGCGCTCTCGTTCGCCGAGTACGACCGCGGGCTTCGGGACGCTGGGTTCGACGGCATCCGCGTCGAACCGACGCACGAGGTCGCCGACGGCATGTTCGGGGCGATCATCCACGCTCGTCGTCCGTGACCGTGTCGGAGGGGTCGATCCCGGAGGTCCTGTTCGTCTGCGTCCACAACGCGGGGCGCAGCCAGATGGCCGCGGCGCTCCTCGAGCGCCACGCCGATGGCCGGGTCCGCGTCCGTTCGGCCGGGAGCGAGCCCGCGGACGCACTGAACCCCTCGGTCGTGGAGGCCATGGCCGAGCTGGGCATCGATCTCTCCGCGGAACGGCCCAAGCGCCTGACCGATGAGGCGCTCTTCGAGGCGGACGCCGTGGTGACGATGGGGTGCGGAGACGCGTGTCCCGTGCTCCCCGGGCGTCGGTACCTGGACTGGGAGCTGCCCGATCCGGCGGGACTCACCGTGGCGGAGGTTCGACCGATCCGAGACCGGATCGACGAACTCGTCCGCGGCCTCCTATCCGAGCTCGTCGCTGAGGAATGAGACGAAGGGGTATCGGGTAGCCTTCGGCCGCGATGGAGCGGCTGTTCGGTACAGATGGTATCCGAGGCTCGTACGGGCGGGACCTCACGCCCGAGCTCACGCGTGAGCTCGGGAGGGCGGCCGTCCGGGTCCTTGCCCGGGAGCACGGGCGGGCGCCGACCTTGCTGATCGGCCGCGACACGAGGCCATCGGGCCCTGCGCTCGAGGACGCGCTCGTCGGGGGCATCGTCGACGCGGGCGGCGACGTCGTCCTCGCCGGCGTCGTACCAACGCCGGCCGTGGCGTTCCTCGTCGCGGGTCTCGGGATCGAGTCCGGGATCGTGATCTCCGCATCCCACAACCAGCCGGGAGACAACGGCATCAAGTTCTTCGACGCCGGGGGCTTCAAGCTGTCGGATCGGCTCGAGGGGCAGATCGAGGAGGAGATGGCGGCCGAACCAGTGGGCATCGGTGCCGGCGAGGTCCGCGCGCTCCCCCCGGATGCCCCGAGCTACTTCGACCACGTCGTCGGCTGCGCCGACCAGGCGTTGGACGGGATGCGCGTCGTCGTTGACTGTGGCAACGGGGCGGCGAGCGGGTTCGCGCCCGACGTGCTCCGCAAGCTCGGCGCCGAGGTCATCGCGATCAACGCGGACGCCGACGGCTCGA
>DATFEU010000178.1:0-11137 GCA_035250725.1 Actinomycetota bacterium | reverse complement strand
GCGCACTCGTAGAGTGAGCGGTCGTGAGGTATCGCGTCGAGCAGCTGGCGGCCGCGTGCGACGTCTCCGTCGACACGATCCGGTACTACCAGGCGCGCGGGCTCGTCCCGGCGCCGGAGCGCGAGGGGCGCGTCGCCTGGTACGACGACCACCACGCCGAGCGGATCCGCGAGATCCGCGCCCTCCAGGGCAAGGGCCTCACGCTCGCGGCGATCGAGCGCGTGCTGGGGGACGGACGGAGCGGGCCCGACGTCGATCTCGCCGCGGCCGTCGCGGTCGCACGCGGGGACGTCGACAGCGGCGAGCTCCTATCGCTCGACGAGTTCGCGACGAGGAGCGGCGTTCCCGCCTCCCTGATCCAGGCGGTCGAACGCGAGGGGATCAAGCTCGGCCGCACGGTCGACGGCGAGGAGCGGTACACGGCGGCCGACATCGACATGGTCCGCGGTGCGCTGCGGCTGCTCGAGTTCGGCCTGCCGCTCGGCGAGCTGCTGACGCTGGCGCGGGACGCGAACGCCGCGATGGTGGCACTCGCGACGCGGGCCGTCGAGCTGTTCGACGAGTACGTCCGCAAGCCGATTGCCGACACCGCAGGTTCGGATGCAGCCGCGGCGGAACAGCTGGTGCAGGCGTTCGACGCGCTGCTCCCCGCCGTGACGAACCTCGTCGCGAACCACTTCCGGCGCGTCCTGTTGGCGGAGGCGGAGGAGCGCCTCGAATGACCGGCGGTCCAGGCGAGCGACCTGCGGCGAGCGAGTCTCCTGTGAGGGAGCGGCACCCGGTGAGCGACCTCCCGAGCGGCTCGGAGAAGGCCGCGGTCGTCCGAGGCATGTTCGACCGGATCGCGAACCGGTACGACCTGGTGAACCGGGTGATGACGCTCGGGATGGACGTCGGATGGCGCCGGCGCGCGGTGCGCGAGCTGCGCCTACCGGGCGGTTCGCTCGTGGTCGACCTCGCGTGCGGCACGGGCGACCTGTGTGTGGAGCTTCTCGCAGGCGGGTACCGGGCGACCGGGTTCGACTTCTCGCACGGGATGCTCGTGAACGCGACCGTCTCCGTTCCGCTCGTCGAGGCCGACATCCTCCGGCTGCCGCTCTCGGACGGGACCGTGGACGGCGCGACGTGCGGGTTCGCGATGCGTAACGTCACGGATCTCGCCGCGCTGTTCGCCGAGACGGCGCGGATCGTTCGGCCCGGCGGCCGGATCGCCTTCCTCGAGACGAGCGAGCCCGAGGGCCGGGTCCTTCGCGCCGGCCACGCGCTGTACTTCCGTCGCATCGTCCCGCTGATCGGTGGCGCGCTCTCGGACCGGGACGCGTACCGGTACCTCCCTCGCTCGACCGCGTACCTCCCGCCGCCGGCCGAGCTGCTCGCGGGGGTGGCCGAGTCGGGGTTCGAGGAGGTCGAGCGGTTCACGCTCGGCGCCGGCGCCGCCCAGCTGGTGGTCGGGACCCGCCGATGAGCCGGTCCCTGAGCGCCGAGTGAGCCTGTCCGCGCGCGCCGAGCGGCTCGGCCCCGCGTTCGACCTGCTGGCGGGATACCGCGCCGGGGGCTTCTTCTTCGAGCGGCAGGGCGTCGGGGTCTCGGCATCCGGCGTCGCCGCCCGCGTGGAGGCCGAGCCGGGCCCCGAACGGATCCTGCGGCTCTCCCGGATGCTCCACGAGACGTTCGACGAGATCGACCGGCATCCCGAGTCTCCGCCGCCCGTCGCGGTCGCCTCGATCCCGTTCGACGACGGGCTTCCCGCCGAGGCGCTGGTCCCGGCGCACACCGCGATCCGGCTCGATCCGGGCGAGACCTGGCAGGTCGAGGTCGGATCCGAAGAGCGAGCAAGGGCATCGGTCGGACGCGAACGGTGGGCGGGGCGGACGCTGCCGCACGACGCGTTCGAGGCGATCCGCCTGCGTCCGGACCCCGAGCCCGACGAGTACGCGGAGGCGGTCGAGCGAGCGACGACCTGGATCAGGAGGGGCGAGCTCCGCAAGGTGGTGCTCGCGCGCACGATGCTCGTGGACGCCGGCCGGGCGCTCGACGCCAAGCAGCTGCTGTGGCGCCTTCGAGCGACGGACCCGGACTGCTACGCGTTCGCGGCGCCGCAGCCGGACACGGCGACCGACGCCGTGCTGGTTGGCGCGACGCCGGAGCTCCTCGTCCGTCGGCGAGGCCGGGTCGTGGAGGCCACGCCGCTCGCCGGCTCGTCGCAGCGGTTCGGCGACCCCGCGCGCGACCGCGCGTCGGCGGACCGTTTGTTCGCGTCGAGCAAGGATCGCGAGGAGCACGCCGTCGTGGTCGAGGACGTTGCGCGCGTCCTCCGCGCGTTCTGCGACGACGTCGCGCACCCGCACGAACCCGAGTTGCTCGGCACCGCGAACGTGTGGCACCTCGCGACGCCGTTCCGGGGGCGCCTGCACGATCCGGCAGTGACGTCGCTCGAGCTCGTGGGCGCGCTCCACCCGACGCCGGCCGTGTGCGGCACGCCTCGAGAGGTCGCGCGCGAGGCGCTCGAGGAACTCGAACCGATCGAGCGCGGCGGCTATGCCGGTCCCGTCGGCTGGACCGACGCGACGGGCGACGGCGAGTGGGCGATCGCGCTCCGGTGCGCCGAGATCACCCGCTCGACCGCGCGGCTGTTCGCCGGGGCCGGCATCGTCGCGGACTCGATCCCCGAGGCGGAGGTGGACGAGACCGAGCGCAAGTTCCGCGCGCTGCTCGACGCGCTGCGCTGGGGCTGATCGCGCCTCAGTCGCCCGCGACGTCGAGCCAGAGGAACCCGGGCGCGAAGCCCGCACGTTCGTAGAACGCTCGTGAACGCTCGCTCGGCCACAGGAGCACACCATCGACCTCACGCCCGCGCGCGAACTCGAGCGCCCGCTCCAACAGCTCGCGGCCGAGTCCGGCGTCCCGGTGGCCCGGCTCGACGAACATCGTCGTGAGGTACGCGATCGGTCGCTGCCATCGGGCCCGATCGGGATGCGGCACCTTCTCCACCAGCTGGAGCCAGGCACAACCCACGAGCCGGTCGTCGTCTTCGGCGACCCACGCTCGCCAAGGGGCACCGTCCGCGAACGCATCCCTGGTGAACGATCGGAACTCCTCGGCGAACGCCTCGTAGGTGCGTGTCACCGGCGTGCCGAGCTCGACTCGGAACTCCCAGCGGAGTCGCGCGAGCCCGTCGACGTCGTACGGCGTGGCAGGCCGGACATGCACCATCAGGCGTGCCCATCCCGCCGGCCGAGCAGCCGGTGCAGGACGAACGCCACGACCGCGGCCATCGCGAGTCCCGCGAGGAACGCCGGAAGCAGCGGCGGGTCGTAGGTACCGCTTCCCGAGTAGTCGATGCGGAGGAGGTTCGAGCACTCGGTTCTGGGGAGGAACGGCCCGAGAACGGGCGTCGTAGAACATGAGAGTGGCCCCAGGAGCACATACGTGAGCGCGAGCACCCAGGGTGCCACGACCGCGGGCACGAGCACGTCAGGTCGTCGTCGCCACGGGAAGACGACCAGCATGACGACGCCCGTGAGGAGGAACGGTGCCCCGATCGAGAACAGACCGAGAGTGCCGAATGCGACCAGCGGGATCGCGATGCCGACGTAGAGCGGCGTCCGCACGCTCACATCGTACGGCGCAGCGCGTCGGCCACCGCCTCGTGGACCTCGGCGTGGCGCCGAACGTTGTCGTCGCGGTCCGTCGGAACCTCGATGACGTGGACGCCGCTCGCGCGGAGGCTGCGTTCGATCGCGGGGACGAGGTCGCCGGCGTGACGGATCATCTCGTGCCCCGCACCCGCCGCCTCGCACACCGCGGCGAGATCGAGTCCGTGCGGTGTGGCGAACAGCTCCTCGAACTCCGGCAGCTCCCGCTGCGGCAAGAACGAGAAGATGGCCCCGCCGTCGTTGTTCGGTACGACGAAGACCGCGTCGAGACCGCGCCGAGCGTTCCATATGAGCGATCCGACGTCGTGGAGCAACGTCAGATCCCCGCACAGTGCGGTCGTCGGAGCTCCGGTCGCCGCCACTCCAAACGTTGTCGAGACGAACCCGTCGATCCCGCTCGCGCCGCGATTGGAGAGCACCCTGAGCCGGTCGCGCGGCCGCATGTACAGATCCAGATCTCGCACCGGCATGCTCGAGCCGACGACGAGCGTGGAGCCGTCGGGCACGCACTCGGCGACGTCTCTGGCGACGCGTCCCTCGAACGGCTCGTCCCACGCATCGATCGTCCCGTCGACCGCATCACGAGCGCGGTCGTCAGCGTCGTGCCACTCTCGGAGCCACGCTCCGGGTTCGCGTTGGGCCACCGAATCGAGCACCTGCCGGGCGAGGAGCTCGGGCGAGTCGACGATCGTCGCTGCGGCAACACGGTTCGGGTCGGCCACGAGATCATCGGGGTCGACGATCACGAGCCGACCGGCGACCGCGGCGAACGCGAGACCGGGTCGCGACGTCGCAGCGCCTCCCACTTGCAAGAGGAGCTCGGGGCGGTGGCGCTGGACGAACCCATCGTTCGAAAGGAGGAGGGTTCCCGCCCCGAGCGCGCCGGGTGCCCGGAGACCCGACGTCGGTTCGGCGATCAGCGGCCAAGCCAGGTGTCGCGACAGCGCGGCGAGGGACGGGGCAGGCGCACGAAGCGACCCGGCGACGACGACCCCGCGTTCGACGCCTCGGATCTCCTCGAGCAGGCCTGCGCGTTCCTCTCGTTCGGTCGCGACCACGGTGATCCCCCTGCCTTGGAACGCGTGCTCCGACACGTGGTGGGCGGGAACGAGCGGCTCGCGGAACGGGAGGTTGACCTGCACCGGCCCGGACGGCGGCGCGATCGTCCTGGTGAACGCGCGCTTGGCGAGCGAGCGCCATCGACGAGCGCTCGAGGCCTCCCCCGGCACCGGGGCGTCCACGAACCATCTCGCGTGCCTCCCGTAGAGCCTGCGTTGATCGATCGCCTGATTCGCACCGACCCCGCGGAGCTCCGGTGGCCGATCGGCAGTCAGGAGCAGGAGCGGAACCCGCGACATCGACCCCTCGACAACCGCGGGCAGGAACTCGGCTGCGGCCGTTCCGCTCGTGCAGACCGCGGCGGCCGGGCGGTGCGTCGCCTTCCCGATCCCGAGGGCGAAGAACGCGGACGCGCGCTCGTCGAGGTGGACGTGGACCCGAACGCCGGGATGACGGGCGAACGCGAGGGCGATGGGCGTCGAACGCGATCCCGGCGACACGCACGCGTGTTCGAGCCCGCCTTTGACCATCTCGTCGACGAATGCGAACGCACAGCGGAGCGCGACGTCGCCCTCGGTTTCGCTCACGGCCGCTCCAGCCATAGCCCCAGCGCGAGGAGGGCGCCGAACGCGAGCTGCAACCTGGCCGTCGCGACGAGGACGGGCACGAGCGCCCGCCCGTCCGCGCCCCCGACGGCTCGGAACGGAGGAACGGCGAGCGGCAGCGCCGCGAGCGACAGCAGCGACCAGGGCGGCAGACCCGAACCGCCGTCGGCGAGATCGACGAGCACACCGACGATCACGGCACCGAACGCCGCGGCGACGCACAGCCGGTAGAGCGCGCGCGTCCGACGGTCGCCGAGCCGCACCGCGAGCGTCCGCTTGCCGGCGGCCGCGTCGGTGGGGATGTCGCGCAGGTTGTTCGCGACGAGGATCGCGACCGCGAGCAGACCGATCGGCACCGAGGCCCACCACGCCGCGTTCGGGATGCGCTCGACCTGGATGTACGCCGAGCCGGCCGTCGCCATCACGCCGAAGAACGCGAAGACCATCACCTCCCCCAGCCCGAGCTCCGCGTACGGCCTCGGACCGCCGCTGTAGAGCCAGAGCGCGAGCATCGCGAGCGCGCCCACCGGCACGAGCCACCACGTCGTCGCCGCGGCGAGCGACAGCCCCGCGACGCCTGCGACGAACACGCAGCCGAGCGAGCCCAGTAGCACCGAACGCGGCGATACCCTGCCGGACGCCGTGAGGCGGGGCGGGCCCAGCCGCGCCGAGGTGTCGACCCCGCGGACCCCGTCCTGATAGTCGTTCGCGAGGTTCACGCCGACCTGGAGCCCGAGCCCGACGAGCAGCGCGGTCGCGAACCGCCACGCGATCACCGAGCCGGCCGCCGCCGTTCCGACGATCACGGGGGAGACGCTCGCCCCGAGGGTGCGCGGCCGAGCGCCCTGCACCCAGACGCCGAGACGGCTCACGGCCGCTTCGGGAACCTGGTGAAGTCCGGATCGCGCTTCTGCACGTACGCGTCCCGGCCCTCCTGCGCCTCCTCGGTCATGTAGTACAGGAGCGTCGCGTCGCCGGCCAGGTGCTGAACGCCGGCGAGCCCGTCCACCCCCGCGTTGTAGCCCGCCTTCAGCAGCCGGAGCGCGAGCGGGCTCATCCGCAGCATGTCCCGGCACCACCGCACGGTCTCCGCCTCGAGCTGGTCGACGGGGACGACGGCGTTGACGAGCCCCCAGTCGAGCGCCGTCGCGGCGTCGTACTGACGGCACAGGAACCAGACCTCTTTCGCGCGCTTCTCGCCGACCTGGCGCGCGAGCACGTTGATCCCGTAGCCACCGTCGAACGACCCGACCCTCGGCCCGGTCTGCCCGAACCTCGCGTTGTCGGCCGCGATCGTGAGGTCGCAGCACAGGTGCAACACGTGACCGCCTCCGACGGCGTAGCCCGCGACCATCGCGACGACGGGTTTCGGCATCCTTCGGATCTGGATCTGGAGGTCCAGAACGTTCAGCCGCCCGATCCCGCGTTCGTCGACGTACCCGTCGTCGCCGCGGACCTTCTGGTCACCGCCCGAGCAGAACGCCTCGGTCCCCCGGCCCGTGAGGACGACGACACCGACCTTGGGGTCGTCGCGCGCGAGCTCGAACGCGCGGAGCATCTCCCTGACCGTCCGCGGCCGGAACGCGTTCCGAACCTCGGGACGATCGATCGTGACCTTGGCGATGCCCTCCGCGGTTTCGTAGGCGATGTCGGTGAACTCCTCGGCGGCGTTCCAGGCGGGGATCGACGTCATGACCGCGCACTCCTAGAGCAGACACTCGTACGGTTGGCTAGCCTAGCGGATGTGCCCGGCCGCCAGCAGGTGATGCCCCAGCCCGGCGACGTCCTCGCCGTCCGCCTCCCGCCGGATCCGGAGTGGCTCGACATCGTCCGCGAGGCGTGGGACGCCGGGGCCGCGCTGTTCCCGCTCGATCACCGCCTGCCGGAGCCCATGGCGGAGGAGCTCTTGCTCCGGGCGCGACCGACCGTGATCCGGGATGCGGAGGGTACGCACCGGCTCGGCGGTGATCCCACCGACCGGAGCGATGCGCTGATCCTGCACACGAGCGGAACGTCGGACGGCCCGAAGCTCGTGCGTCTCTCTCGAGCTGCGGTCGAGGCCGCCGTGGCGTCATCGTCCGAAGCACTCGGGGCGACCCGCGACCACCCGTGGCTCTGCTGCCTCCCCGTCGCGCACGTCGGGGGGCTGCTCGTCGTGCTCCGTGGCGTTCTCCTCGGCGCCTCGGTGCGCGTCGACGAGCGCCTCGACCCCGGGGCGATCGCGCCGAGCGATGACATCGCGTTCACGTCGCTCGTACCGACGATGCTCCGGCGACTCCTCGATGCCGGTGTCGATCTCGGCCGGTTCCGAGCGATCCTCGTCGGCGGCTCCGGACTTCCCGAGGACGTCCGTGAGCGTGCCGGGCGCACGGGCACGCGCGTGGTTGAGACGTACGGCCTCACCGAGAGCTGCGGCGGGGTCGTTTACGACGGCCGGCCGCTCGCCGGGTCGGAGGTCCGGATCGGAGGTGACGGCGAGATCGAGCTCCGGGGACCGACGCTGATGACCGGCTACCGCTCCGGCGGTCCCCCTCCACTCTCCGACGACGGGTGGCTGCGGACGGGAGACGCCGGAGAGATCGACGAGCGCGGCCTGCTCCGTGTCCTCGGCCGGCTCGACGACGTGATCGTCACGGGAGGCGAGAAGGTCTCGCCCACCGAGGTCGAGGCGGCGCTCCTCACACACGCGAAGGTGCGCGAGGTGGCGATCGCCGGAACGAAGGACCCCGAGTGGGGCGAGCGCGTGGTCGCCTGGGTCGTCCCCGACGACCCCTCGGATCCCCCGACCCTCGACGAGCTGCGGGTCTCGGCGGCCGTCGCGCTCCCCCGCCACGCGGCGCCGCGGGAGCTCCGCCTCGTCCGGCGGCTGCCCAGGACGTTCTCGGGCAAGGTGCGCAGGGCCGCGCTTCCTCGGGAATAGGCTGCGGTTATCCTCGGTGGAGGGAACACTGCGCATGGTCGAACGACGCAAGACGGTCATCCTGGGATCGGGTCCCGCCGGCTACACGGCCGCCCTGTACGCGGGCCGCGCGAACCTCAAGCCGCTCGTCCTGAAGGGTCTCGAGGCGGGGGGACAGCTCATGCTGACCACCGACGTCGAGAACTACCCGGGGTTCGTGGACGGGATCCTCGGCCCCGAGATGATGGACGCGTTCGAGAAGCAGGCGGCCCGCTTCGACGCCGAGATCGTCGCGCAGGCCGCCACCCGCGTCGACCTGTCCGAGCGGCCGTTCGGCGTGTGGGCCGGCGACCAGGAGTGGCGAGCGCAGACCCTGATCCTCGCGACGGGCGCGAGCGCCAAGTGGCTGAACGTCCCGGGCGAGGAGACGCTCCGCGGACGCGGCGTGAGCGCCTGCGCCACCTGCGACGGCTTCTTCTTCCGCGACCGTCGACTGGTCGTCGTCGGCGGCGGGGACACCGCGATGGAGGAGGCGACCTTCCTCACGAAGTTCGCGAGCGAGGTCACGATCGTGCATCGGCGCGACGAGTTCCGGGCCTCGAAGATCATGCAGGAGCGTGCGGTCTCGAACCCGAAGGTCACGGTGATCTGGGACACCGTCGTCGAGGAGATCGTCGGCGACGACGCGGTCACCGGCGTGAAGCTGCGGAACGTGCGGACGAACGAACGGACCGACTTCGCAACGGATGGAGTGTTCATGGCGATCGGACACACGCCGAACACGGACCTGGTGAGCGGGCAACTCGAGCTCACCGACGGCGGCTACGTCGTGGTCCACGAGCCGACGACACGGACGAACGTCCCCGGCGTGTTCGCCGCGGGCGACGTCACCGATGTGCTGTACCGTCAGGCGGTGACGGCCGCGGGCCAGGGGTGTAAGGCCGCGATGGACGCCGAACGCTTCCTCGAGGAAGCGGCACATCCCAACGACGCGTGACGAGACGGAAAGGAACGGACGTGGCACTGATCGGTGACGTGACGGACCAGGACTTCGAGGAGCGGGTGCTCGGGTCGGAACTGCCGGTGCTGGTGGACTTCTGGGCCGAGTGGTGCGTGCCCTGTCACATGGTCTCCCCCGTCGTCGAGGAGATCGGGCGGGACAAGGGAGACGACCTGCAGGTGGCGAAGCTGAACATCGACGAGAACCCGGACGTGACCCGTCGGTTCGGCGTGATGAGCATCCCTACGTTGATGCTCTTCAAGGAGGGCAAGGAGATCGCGCGGGTGGTGGGCGCGCGCGGGAAGGACGCGCTCCTCAAGGAGATCGACCCGCACGTCGCCGCCTGAAGCGGTCACGTCCTTCGGCGGTCGGCGCGACGGCGGGCTTGCCGCGGACCGCTCCCGCACCGCACACTCGAGCCGTGGACCTGATCGAGAGAGGGACGCACGGCGAGCCCGTTCGCGACGTCCAACACCGGCTGCTCGGCGCGGGCTTGCGCATCGACGCCGGCGAGCTCGACGGAACGTTCGGTCGCTCGACCGAGGCCGCCGTCCGCGAGTTCCAGGACGCACGCGGGCTCCCGGCCGACGGGATCGTCGGCGCCGACACCTGGGAGCAGCTGGTCGAGGCCGGGTACCGCCTTGGGGATCGGACGCTGTACCTGCGTTCGCCCGCGTTCCGCGGCGACGACGTCCGCGAGCTCCAGCGGATGTTGAACGCGCTCGGGTTCGACGCCGGAAAGGAGGACGGGATCTTCGGGCCGCGGACGACCAGTGGGGTCCGCGAGTTCCAGCGCAACGTTGCCACCAGGGTCGACGGCATCGTCGGGCTCGACACCGTGCACGAGATCGCGCGCTACCGGCCGGAGGGGACGAGTCGCGCCTTCGTCCGTGAACAGGAGGCGGCGCTGGGTCCCGGGTTCGTGCTCGCGGGCGCCGTCGTCGCCCTCGACCCGGAGCGGACGGACGCCGACACGGACGACGTCTCCCTGCGGATCGCACGGGACGTGGCCGAGGAGCTGCGTCGCCTCGGCGCGCGTCCGATGCTCCTGCGCGAGCGTTCCGAGGCGGTCTCGGTCGCCGACCGCGTCCGTCGCGCGAACGCGAGCGAGGCGGCGATCCTCGTCTCCCTCGCGTTCGGGCCCACGGAGCCGGCCGCACCCGGAGTGGCGTGCTTCCACTACGGGACGCCGAACACCCACTCCCCGATGGGTCGGCGCCTCGCGAGCTCGATCCGGGAGGCGTTGGTTCGACGTCTGGCCGCGGACGGTGGAGACATCCATCCCAGGTCCATCTCGATCCTGCGGGAAACGCGGATGCCGGCGGTCAGGATCGAGGCGCCGGTCCCCTCCGAGGACCCCGCCGTCGAGCGCGAGGAGACCGATCTCGTCTCACGCCTCACCGAAGCGATCGTCCGGGGGATCGAAGCCTTCTCCAAGCCGGCGCCTGCCGACATGGCGCATTCGCGCTGAGCTCCCTCGGCCGGTCCGCACTCAGGAACGGGCCCGACGGGTGACCGCGAGCATGAGCGCGGCGAGCACGGCGCCCAGCACCAGCGCCTTGCCGGCCCTGCGGATCTCGTCGGGAGCAGGGCGATCCACGCTCGGTATCGTACGACCGCCGCAGGAGGCGGGATGCGCTGGAGCCTGATGCTCGAGGGGCAGGAGGGAGTCACCTGGCCGAGGTGGCTCGCGACCGCGGGGGCCTGCGAACGCCTCGGTTTCGAATCGCTCCTGACCTCCGACCACTACCTTTCCGTCGTCGACGTCCCCGAGCCGGGATCCAACGACGCCTGGACGCTGCTCGGTGCGCTCGCCGCGCGGACCGAACGCCTCCGGCTCGGCACGATGGTCTCGCCCGTCACGTTCCGGCCGCCGGGCGTCCTCGCCAAGGCGGCGACCACCGTGGATCGCATCTCG
>DATFEU010000169.1:0-11311 GCA_035250725.1 Actinomycetota bacterium | reverse complement strand
ATCGTCTCCGTCACCGGTCGCTTCCTCCGCTCCTTCAGCTCGCCGCTCGCGATCCGGAAGGCCGCCCGCCAGACCCATCCCTCCGGGTCGCGAACGTCCTCGCCGCGCCGCAGCACCTGCGCGAACGCCTCAGCCACCGCGTCGCTCGCCACCTCCGGGTCGCCCGCGAACGCCAGCACAGCTCGCCACATCCGGTCGCCGCTCCCGGTACAGGCGCTCGATCTCCTCCGAGCGTGAGACGCCCGCCGGCGCGCGATCCACTCTCACCTCCACAGGAAGCAAGACCGGCGGAAACGTGAACACGGTTCCCGCGACGCGGGCAGCCGGGTCAGCCCTTGCCGATGTGGTGGAGCGCCTCCTGGCGCGTCCGGGCGTCGTTGCGGAACAGCCCGCGGACCGCCGAGGTCACGGTGATCGAGCCCGGCTTCTTGATCCCGCGCATCGTCATGCACAGATGCTCTGCCTCGATCATCACGAACACGCCCCGCGGCTCGAGGGCCTGCTCGATCGTGTCGGCGATCTCGGTGGTGAGCCGCTCCTGCACCTGTGGGCGTTTCGAGAGCACATCGACGACCCTCGCGATCTTCGACAGGCCGGTGATGCGGCCGTCTTTGTTTGGGATGTACGCGACGTGCGCGTGGCCGTTGAACGGCAGCAGGTGGTGCTCGCACAGCGACTGCAGCGGGATGTCCTTGACCATGATCATCTCGTCGAAGTTCGCGCCCGAGACCACCTGCGGGATCGGCGTGGGGTCGACGCCGACGCCCGCGAAGATCTCCTCGAACATCTCGGCGACCCGTCGCGGCGTGTCCTTCACGCCGTCGCGCTCGGGGTCGTCGCCGATCCCCTCGAGGATCAGCCGGACGGCCTGCTCGACCTTCTCCCGATCGATCTCGGCCATCAGGCGGCCACCAGCTCGTCGAGCGTGTCGGGGAGCCGCGTCAGGTCGGGCAACTCGGCCTCGCGCGGGAGGTCCGAATACTCGTGCATCCGGTTGATCCACACCGCCCGCAAGCCGAGCTCGTTCGCGGGCGCGATGTCGTGGAACAGCGACGCGGCCACGTGCACGTGCCGCTCGCGCTCGGCTCCGGTGCGCTCGAAGAACGTCGTCCAGTGCCCGGGCGCGGGCTTGTACGAGCCGATCTCCGACGCGGTCACGCGCTCGTCCGTCGGCACGCCGATCAGCTCGAACGACGCCTCGAGGTAGTCCGGGTCGGTGTTCGACAGGATCCCGAGCCTCCATCCCCGTTCCCGCAGCTCGGCGAGCGATGCCGGGACCTCGGGGAAGGGCGGCCACGTCGGCAGGGATTCCCCGAGCGCCTCGCGGTCGTCGTCCTCGAGCTCGAGTCCCTCGCGGTGCGCCACCCGCTCGAGCGACTCGGCGAGCACCCGCCGGTACGTCACCGAGCGACCGTGCTGCACCTCGGGTTCGATCTCGTGGTACGCGGACAGCAGCAGCTCGGCGTCATGCTCGGGCCACAGATCCGACAGCGTGTCGCGGATGCCGCCCATCCAGTCGATGAGCGTTCCGTAGCAGTCGAAGGTCGCCCAGCGCTCCCCCGCCATCGCGCGGGAAGCCTATCCGACGGGCTTGGGCGGGATCGTCCCCGGTGTCGGCTGGTTGCTCGTCCGGATCGCCCTGCGCGACACGGCGAGGCCCGCACCGCGGACCGCCTGGTCGCGCTGGGGGCGCTTGGGGATCTCGGCCAGGAACGCCTCGACCTCGTCGCGCTCGAGCGTCTCCTTCTCGACGAGGAGCTGCGCGAGCTTGTCGAGCTTGGGCCGGTTGTCCTGGAGGATCTCCAGCGCCTCGTCGTGGGCATCGTCGATCAGCCGCCGGACCTCGTTGTCGATCTCGAACGCGACCTGATCGGAGTAGTCGGGCTGCGCCGTGTAGTCGCGCCCGAGGAACACCTCGTGCTGCTTCTGTCCGAGCGTGAGTGGGCCGATCGTGTCGCTCATCCCGTACTCGGTCACCATCTGCCGCGCGACCTTCGTCGCACGTTCGATGTCGTTGGCGGCGCCGGTGGTGATATCGCCGACGATCAGCTCCTCGGCGACGCGCCCCCCGAGCAGCATCGCCAGCTCGTCGATGAGCTCCTCGCGGGTCATCAGGAACTTGTCCTCCTCGGGCAGCGTGAGCGTATAGCCGAGTGCGCGCCCGCGGGGGATCACGCTGATCTTGTGGACCGGGTCGGTGTTGGGAAGGATGTGTGCGACGAGCGCGTGACCGCCCTCGTGGTAGGCGATCATCCGCTTCTCGCGATCGCTCATGACCCGCGTCTTGCGCTCCGGTCCGGCCATCACGCGGTCGATCGCCTCCTCGACCTCCTTCATCGAGATCGCCTTCTTGCCCCATCGGGCCGCGAGCAGCGCGGACTCGTTGATCGTGTTCGACAGGTCGGCGCCGGTGAAGCCCGGCGTTCGCTTGGCGATGATGGCGAGGTCCACGCTCTCGTCGAACGGCTTGCCGCGGGAGTGCACTTTGAGGATCGCCTTGCGGCCCTCGAGGTCCGGACGATCGACGGTGATGTGGCGATCGAACCGACCGGGCCGGAGCAGCGCGGGGTCGAGGATGTCCGGACGGTTCGTCGCCGCCATGAGGATCACGGCGGTCCGCTGGTCGAACCCGTCCATCTCCACCAGCAGCTGGTTGAGGGTCTGCTCGCGCTCGTCGTGGCCGCCGCCGAGCCCGGCGCCCCGATGCCGGCCGACGGCGTCGATCTCGTCGATGAACACGATCGCCGGCGCGCTCTGCTTCGCCTGCTCGAACAGGTCCCGAACGCGTGCCGCGCCCACGCCGACGAACATCTCGACGAAGTCCGATCCGCTGATCGAGTAGAACGGGACCCCGGCCTCGCCCGCCACCGCCCGGGCGAGCAGGGTCTTGCCGGCGCCGGGAGGGCCGAACAGCAGCACGCCCCGAGGGATCTTCGCGCCCATCGCCTGGAACTTGGCGGGGTTCGCCAGGTACTCCTTGACCTCCTGGAGCTCCTCGATCGCCTCCTCCACGCCCGCGACGTCCGCGAACGTGGTCTTCGGCTGATCCTTCGTGACCTGCTTCGCGCGCGCCTTGCCGAACTGCATCACGCGACCGCCGCCACCTTGCGACTGGTTCATGATGAAGATGAACGCCCCGACGATCAGGATCACGGGGATCAGCTGGAACAGGAACCCGACGAGCGCCGACCCCTTCTGTGGGTCGACCGAGACCTCGACACCCTGCTCCCGGAGCTCCTGCGCCACCTCCTCGGTTGCCTCGACGTAGGCCGCCCGGTAGGTGCTTCCGTCGGCGAGCTCACCCTCGATCACGCCGTCGCCGAGCAGGAAGTCGGCGGTCTCAACGTTGCCGGCCTCGACCTCGGCCTGGAACTCGTCGTACGTGAGCTGCTCGGTGGCAGCGCCGCGGTTCGCGAACAACAGGAAGAGCCAGATGCCCGCGAGCACGATCAGGATGTAGATCGCCGGGCCACGGACGAGCCGTCGGTACGGCGACCCGGGGTCGGTAGGCAGGGGTGTGTGCTCCTTTCGGGCCTCGCGACGTCGAAGACGCTTCAGGGCCCGCGCGTCATGGACGCTCCGAGCCCGAGCGCGATGGTAGCACCAAGGTCGGGTTCTGCCGATACCCCGATCGGCGGATGGGGCGGCCTACCAGCGGGGATGCCGTGGGTCGCGGGTCAGACGTCGCCGTAGGCCTCGGGCCGGAGCACGCCGACGTACGGCAGGTTGCGGAACCGCTCGGCGAAGTCGAGGCCGTAGCCCACCACGAAGTCCGGCGGGATCTCGAACCCCACGTACTTCACCTCGAGGGGCACGCGCTGGATCCCGGTCTTCTTGAGGAGGGCACACACCTCCAGGCTCGCGGGACGCCGCCCCCGCAGGTTCTTCAGCAGGTAGTTGAGCGTCAGGCCCGAATCGACGATGTCCTCGATCAGCAGGACGTCCCGCCCCTCGAGGTCGTGATCCAGATCCTTCAGGATCCGGACGACCCCCGACGTCTTCGTCGCGGCCCCGTACGAGGCGACGGCCATGAAGTCGACCTCGAGCGGGAGGCGGATGTGGCGCGACAGGTCGGCCATCAGGACGAACGCGCCCTTCAGCACCCCGATCAGCAGGAGCTCGCGGCCCGCGTAGTCGCGCGTGATCTGTTCGCCGAGCTCCGCGAGCTTGTCCTGGAGCTCCTGTTCGCCGATGACGATCCGATCGATGTCTTCCTCGCGCGCGTCGGTCGGCACGTCCACGGCGGACGCTCGAACGGAGTCCTCGAGATCGGACAGAGCGACCCGGCCTTCCATCTCGCCCCCCTTCACACCCGGCTCTCGGGGGAAGTGCGAGAGACGGAAACATACCCCCGCTCGCGGCGAGCCTTCAAACCGTTCGGCAGGTCTCGGCGGCGGCCGGGGCGGCCCGCGGCGAGATCCAGGACAGCCTCGACCGCCTCCTTGCTCCACGGGGCGACGTCCTCGAGGGTCATCACCTGGTACAGCGCGAGGCGAACGACTCGCGACGCGATCGGTTTCGGCAGGGATCGGAGGGCCGCCGCGTCGAACCGCTGCTCGTCGCCGACCTCGGTCACGATGCGCCGCATCGTCTCGACGGCAGTCGAGGACAGCTCGAGCCGAGACTCGCGGAGGAGATCAGCCGACCTGGCGATCGGGCGCCGCACCTCGCGTCCGGTCGCCCGCTCCATCGCCGGGACGACCTTCAGCCGGATCGCGTTGCGGAGGTGCCGGGGATCGCGGTTCGTCGGGTCGCGCCGAGGCCTCAGGTGCATCGCGCGGCAGAACGCCTCGACCTCCGCGCGCTCGACGTCGAAGAGCGGTTGGACGTAGATCCGTCCTCCCTCTCGCCCTCCCGGCCAGATCCCGCTCACGCCCTCGAGGCCCGCCCCTCGGATCAGATTCAGCAGGACGGTCTCCGCCTGGTCGTCGAGCGTGTGGCCTTCGGCGATCCTCTGCGCGCCGATCGTCGTGCGGAGCTCGTTGGCGGCGTTCCCCCTTGCAACCGTCGCCCAGGCGTCGACAGACTGGCCCCTGCGTGGGCCATGCTCCGCGGTTCGCAGATGGAATGGCAGGTTCAGCCGCTCGGCGAGCCGGCGGACGTAATCGGCGTCCTTCGCCGAGTCCTTCCGGAGCCGATGGTCGAAGTGGAAGACCTCCAGCCGGATCGCGAACAGACGCCGCAGGTGCCAGAGCGAGTAGAGGAGGCAGACCGAGTCCGGTCCACCCGACACGCTGACGACCACGTGGTCGCCGGACGCGAACATCTCGTGCTCCCGGGCCGTCCTCGTCACCCGTTCGAGGACCCGGGCGACGGCCGGCGGGCGGCGCATCAGCCTCCCGCGACCCTCCCGACCCAGCGAGTGGGCTGCACGATCTCCTCGGCGGTGGGGAGGTTGGCTTCCTCGCGCCAGATCTCGTTGAAGCCGTCCATCCCGGCGCGCTCCACGACCGCCTGGACGAACCGCTCCCCCGCGGCGTACTGCTTGACCTTGGTCTCGAACCCGATCGCCTGCTGGAACGACCTCTCGACGCCGGTTCGCGAGTGCCGGCGTTGCCGGAGCGCATTCCGCATCCGGTCGAGGTCCTGGACCTCACCCTCGGCAACCGTGTTCATGACGAACGTCGCGTGCCCCTCGAGCAGCGTCATGAGCGATTGCATCTGGGCGAACAGTGCGCGCTGCTCATCGTTCATCAGGAGCAGGATCCCGTTCGCGCCCCGCCAGTCGGCGCCGGCGCGCACCGCATCGACCGCACGTCGCATCTGGGCGAGGACCTCGCGGGAGTCGACCTGCACGGTCTCGAGGTAACGCCCGATCAGCCGTTCGAGGTACGGCCGCAACCACGGTGTGGCACCGAACTGCACGCGATGCGTCACCTCGTGGATCGCAACCCAGAGCCGGAAGTCGCGCGGCGGGAGGTGGAACCGGCGTTCCACGTCGATGAGGTTCGGGCCGACGAAGTAGAGCAGACCGTCGTCGTCGGGCGGCAGGAAGGCGTCGTACTGACCGAGGACCTTCCGAGAGACGTAGCCGAGCAGCCCGCCGATCTGCGCGCCGAGCACCTTGCGACGGAAGCCGGAGCGCGGAGCGCCTTCGGGCAGCACCCGCGCCGCGAGCGGCTCGAGCAGTCGCTGGAGGCCGTTCAGGTTGGCGTTCACCCACTCGCCGCGGGACATGACCCATGCCCGTGAGCGGAACCCTGCATCCGACGAAAGCTGCGTGAACCCGGTGATCAGCGTCTCGGCCCGCGGGACGATCTCGGTGAGGTCCTCGCGCATCTCAGCGCGCTCGGCCTGGGTCGAGGGCGGGCCGGAGCCACCGACGCGGCGGCCGGTGTCGGCGGCCGTGCCCCAGTCGGCAATCGCGGCGGCGCGAGAGCCCATGGACCAGTCGATGGTTGCGGCCTCCATGGCCGGGGGGCTACCCCTCGGCCTTCTTGCGGGCGGCGATCATCGCGGCGCGGCGGGCCTGGCCCTCGGCGACGCGACGGTCGGTGCCCTTCTCCAGGAGCTCGGCGAGGACACGGTCGAAGGTCTCCTGGTCGAGCGAGACCTCCGCGTGCTCCACAGGCGCGGGCGCGGCGGCAGGCGCCGCAGCCGGAGCCGGTGCTTCGGCTGGTGCCGCGGGTGAGGCCGGCGCCTGGGTCGCCGGGGCCCGTGCCGCAGCGGGTGCAGGGGCCGGTGCTGGAGCGGGAGGCGCGAGCGTGGCGGTCGCCGTCGCGGCGGGGGCAGCGGCGGACGCCGCGGATGCGACCATCGGCGCCTGGACCACCGCGGGGGCGCCGACCACGTTGACCGGCCTTCGGACCTCCTCGCCGGGCTGCCGTCGCGGGAGACGAACGCTCTTGCGCGTCTCCTCGTCGGTCTGGAACCTCGGCGCGAGTCGCATGTAGCCGAACACGATCAGCAGCACGATCCCGATCGCGAGGAGCGTGAGCAGGACGGCGGTGATGTACACCCAGCCGCCGTTGTTGAGGACGGGTGTGACCGTCGGGTTCACGCTGACCTGTCCCAGCACGGCGGCGATTCTAACAACCCGGTCCCTGCGAGCCGCCCAGGCCCGGACGTCGCGCACGCGAGAGAGCCGGGGAGCGGATTCGAACCGCCGACCTGCGCTTTACGAGAGCGCCGCTCTGCCGACTGAGCTACCCCGGCGAACGGCAGCAAGTGTACGGACCGGCCCGAGGGCTGGCACCACGGAGACTCCGGCACAGTCTCTCTTCGCGCTCCCCGCGCGGTCTGGGATGATGCGCGCGTCATGGCCGAAGGCAACGGAAGCAGCGGGGGCGACGGTATCGCGCGCGTCATGGTCGGGACCGATCGCTCCGAGACCGCGGAGCGGGCGGTGCAGTGGGCAGCCGCGTTCGCGGAGCGCTACACGGCCGAGCTCCACGTGGTCCAGGTGGTGATCCCCGCCCACCCGGCCGACACGGAGCACGGCGCGGCCGAGGTCACCCGGGCTCGAGCCGCGGCGGACGAGCTGCAGAGCTACGCGACGCAGGTCGCCGGCGAACGCGGGCGGGCCCACGTCGTGATCGACGACGACCCTGCGTTCGCGATCGTCCACGCCACCGAGGAGCACGACATCGACGTCCTCGTCGTGGGGAACGCCGGCATGGCCGGCCGCAAGGAGTTCCTGCTCGGCAACGTGCCGAACCGGATCAGCCACAACGCGCGATGCACCGTGATCATCGTGAACACCACCGGCGACGGCCAGACCGCGACGGTCGCGCGCCCCCAGACGACGATCCGGTCGAGCGCGGTCGAGACCGAGAGCGAGCCGCACCTGATCGCCCGCGGCACGAAGATCGCGACGGTCTTCGCCAAGCACGGACTGAAGGAACTCTTCGGCCGGCCCGAGGAAGACGGCACCGGCGGCCGCCGCCGGCAGGCGATCCGGTTGCGGCGATCGCTCGAAGAACTCGGCCCCACGTTCGCCAAGATCGGGCAGATCCTGTCGACGCGACCCGACCTGCTCCCGCCCGAGTTCATCGAGGAGCTCGCGACGTTGCAGGACAACGTGCCGCCACTCACCGAGGAGCAGGTGGTCAAGGTCATGGAGCAGGAGCTCGGCGTGCCGTGGGAGGACGTCTTCGAGACGATCGACCCGCAGCCGCTCGCGGCCGGGACGATCGCGCAGGTCCATCGCGCGACGCTGGCCGATCACACGAAGGCCGTGATCAAGGTGCAGCGGCCCGACGCCAAGGAGGACATCGAACAGGATCTCGCGTTGCTGGAGGTGTTCGCCGAGAAGGTGTCGGACCGGCCGGGCCTGAAGCAGGTGGTCGACATGCAGGCGGTGTTCGAGCACCTGTCCGAATCGCTCCATCGGGAGCTCGACTTCCGGAGCGAGGCGGACAACATCGCCCGGATGGGCGAGGTGATCAAGGACTTCTCGCGCTTGCGCGTCCCGATCGTCCATGCGGACTACTCGACGTCGCGACTGCTCGTGATGCAGGACATCGGCGGCGGGCCGGCGTCCTCGGCGCCCGAGGGTCAGGCACGGACGGAGGCCGCGAAGCACCTGCTGGAGTCCTTCTACAAGCAGATCCTCGTGGATGGGTTCTTCCACGCCGACCCGCACCCGGGGAACCTGATGTGGCAGCCGGACGAGGAGGCCCTGTACTTCCTCGACCTCGGGATGGTCGGCGAGGTGGGAGCCGACCTTCGGGAGCACATGATGCTCCTGCTGATGGCGTTCTGGCAGAACGATGTCGGCTTCCTCACGGACATCACGCTGATGCTTACCGGAGCCATCAACCGCACCGACCTGGACGTCGAGGCGTTCCAGGAGGAGCTCGGCGCGTTGATGGCGAGGAACCGTGGCGCGTCGCTGAAGGACATCCAGCTCGGTCCGGTCTTGCAGGAGATGACCGAGATCGCGCTCCGGTACAACGTCGCGCTTCCGGCGTCGCTGACGCTTATCGCCAAGGCGCTCGCGCAGATGCAGCTGGCGGCCGCGACCCTCGATCCGCAGATCGATCCGTTCGACGTCGCGGGCAAGTTCCTGATGCGCTCGGTCGTCCGCGGCATGGGCGGGAAGCTCGACGTGACGTCGCTCTTCTATCAGGCGCAGCGGTTCCGGGTGCGGTTCCAGAAGGTGGTCGAGGCCGTCGAGCGCCTGATCGGCGCGCGCCCCGGTCAGAAGCTCGAGGTGAACTTCCGGGCGGCATCCCTCGAGACGACGGTCCGGCGCGCCGGGCGCCGGCTCGCGATCTCGCTCACGGCAGGCGCCGCCATCCTCGGCACCGCGCTCACGGCCGTCTCGAACCGCGTGGCCGACTGGGTCCCCGTGGCGTTCGGCGCCGTGGCGTTCGTCCTCACGTTGGCGCTGCTGATCGACCTGTTCCGCAGGCGCGGGAACTAGGCCTACAGGTCTACCTTCCCACCCTTGGACGTGAGGGTGGTCGGCGTGTCCTTCTTCTTCTCGTCCTTCTTCGCGTCGTTCTGGGCGTCTCGCTTGCGAACGGCGCGCAGGACGAACCTCTCGAGGATGAACGCGATCATCGACATCGCGATGCCGACGAGCCACCGTTCGATCCGTCGCCAGATGCTCGTCGGCCTCCGGTGCTCGACCGTCACGAGGTCACCTCCCCCCGGTCACGGACCCCGGACCACGCCAGCCCGATGAACGCGACCCCCCACGCGAGGGCGAGCCACGCCCACACGGGGTCGAACACGCTGACGTGGTCCGGATAGGCGATCGACGCCACCCCCAGGATCGTCATCGCGGCGCCCGCGAGCCACGCGGCGAGGCGCCAGCCCACGGCGCCGAGCCCGGGCGCGATCGCGAAGAGCAGCAGCATCAGGGAGCCCGCGGCCTGCCCGCTGTAGTGATGGAGCTCGACGTGCGGATCCGCGATCAACCCCTCCGACTGAAGTCGAGCATGGGTGAGCGCGTAGGCGACGACCGGGATCGCGGCGAGCAGCACGAGTGCGAGGAAGCCGAGCCGTGGTCTGCCCACTCGGACCAGCGAGCCGCGATCGGGATGCAGACCGAACAGGATGAGCACGACCAGCGCCGGGAAGAACCAGAACCCCGAGACGACATCGCCCGAGAGCAGCCCCCCGACGAGGGCCCCGAGGGACCCGAGGGCGAGCCCCTGGAAGACGGCCACGTGCTCTTCGGGCGAGGCCGCGAGCGAGGCGAGCCCACCGCCCAGCAGCACGCCGTAGACGGCGAGACCGCCGACGTTGTGGAAGAGATGGATCTCCTGGTCCTCGCTGACGAAGGAGCCGATGAGGAACGGGACGCTGAACACGATCGCGAAGGCTGCGAACACGCCGGCGACGATCCGGAACGCGGGTCTCACCCTTCCGTCCGTTCCCGCGGTCCGGCGGCCGTTCGCTTCGGCACCTCGACCCGGCCGACGACCTTCGTCCCCCCACCCGGGCTCGAGGAGACCGCGAGATCGCCGTGCAGGGCACCCACGCGGTCGGCGATGCCCTGCAGGCCGGTGCCGTAGCCGATCGAGCCTGGGTCGAACCCGCTCCCGTCGTCGGCCACCTCGAACGTGAGGTGACCGTTCGACTGCGACAGCGTGACGGTCACCGAGTTCGCCTCGGCGTGCTTCGCGGCGTTCTGCAACGCCTCCAGGCACGAGAAGTACACGGCGGCCTCGACCTCCTGCGGGTACCGGTCGAGACGGCCGCTGTCGACGACGACCGGGAGCGGCGACCGTCGCGCCTGCGCCTCGAGCGCCGCGCCGAGACCCTTGTCCGCAAGGAGCGGAGGGTAGATGCCGCGGGCGAGGTCGCGGAGATCGTCGAGCGCCGTCTGGAGCTCGCTCTCGATCTGCCCGAGCAACTCGGCGGTCCTCGCCGGGTCGCGGTCGGCGACGCCCTGCGCCAGCCGCGACTTCACGGAGAGAGCCACGAGCTGTTGCTGCGCGCCGTCGTGGATGTTGCGTTCGAGGCGCCGACGTTCGGCGTCCTGCGCGGCGACGATCCGCCGTTGCGACGCGCGCAGCTCCTCGACGAGCGAGACGTTCCGCAGCGCGAGCCCGGCCTGCGACCCGAGGTCGTGGATCAGTCGCTCCTTCGACGGCGTCATCGGGTCGTTCGGCGGCAGGGCGACCGAGAGCGCGCCGAGGCGTTCGCCTCGGTCCCTGACCTCCACCACGGTTTCCCCGGGAACGTCCAGCCGTTCGCCGCGGGCCGACATCGGCGCGGCGGGCGGCGCGTCCGTCGGCCAGGACGCCTCGGGGACGAGCTCGCCGCCGACGGCGAGCCAGACGCGCGCGACCCCGGCGCCCGTGGCCTGCCCGAGGATCTGCGCCATGCGACCGAGGACGTCCTCGGTCGCGTACGC
>DATFEU010000166.1:0-3854 GCA_035250725.1 Actinomycetota bacterium | reverse complement strand
GCGTACGGCAGCCCGTCGCCGTGCGCGCGGACGAGCGCTTCCCAGAACGGCGTGTCGCGGAGCACGCCGGCGAGTCTGGCCGGATTGCCGCCCGAGAAGAACACGACGGACGCCTCGTCCAGTCTCCGGACGAGGTCGTCTCGGTGCGCATCCTCGCGCGTCTTGAGCGGGAGCACCTCGGCGGGGACGCCCAGGGCCGCGTAGTGCTCGAGGCCTTTGTTCGCCCATCCGTCGAACGACTCGTCCCCCTCGTGTGCGGCCGCGGTCGGTGCGACGAGGACGGGTCCTTCGGGGTTGCGGGAACGCTCGAGCGCCCATCGATCCACAGGCTCGGACCAGGGGTCGAACTCCCCCGACCCGAGGAACGCCATCCACGGTCCGCTCACTCCTTGGTCTCCCCGAGGCGGAACATCTCGGTGGACATGTCCTTCCACCAGACGTCCGGACCCACCGCCTCGATGATCGCCTCCACCTGACTCACGTGCGCGTTGATCGCGTCCACCTTCAGGGCGAGGATGTCCTCGGGGAGTTGGTAGAAGACCGCCAGCTCCTCCCGCGGCGTGATCGGGGGCGTGCCCGGACGGAACACGTCGAACGGCTCCCACACCGGCACGAACTCGGCCGCCCATTCGGGCGTGACCGTCGCGTAGAGCACCCTGGACCCCGGCTTGCCGACGTCCCGGAGCGCCTCCGTCGCCCAGCTCGAGACGTCCTTGTGCGCGGCGTGCCCCGTCATCCCGTCCGAGCCGAACGTGAGGATCGTGTCGGGCTGCACGTCGGCGACCAGTTCACGGACGCGCGCGAACCCCTCCTCCGGGAGCCCCGTGTCCATATCCAGGTCGAGCATGTCGAACCACTCGTGCTCCTTCACGCCGAGGATCTCGAGGCTGCGCTCGAGCTCCCTGGTGCGGACCTCGCCCATCTTCTCGGGGGGCCACGTCTCCTCGTCCATCGAGCCGCCTTCGCCGCGCGTCGCCGTGACGCAGACGACCCTCGACCCGTTGCGGACGGCTCGAGCCATGATCCCGGCCGTGAGATACGCCTCGTCGTCGGGGTGCGCCCAGACCCCGAGGATCGTTCCGAGCTCGTCCATCCGTCCTCCTGCCCCCCCGGCTTCAGTCCCCGACCGCGCGGACGAAGTGGTACGCGATCGTATGCCCTCCGTAGGTGAGCGGGATCATGTCGGTCTCCGCTCCGAAGGCCGATCCGTCCTTGCGCACCCCGCGGAACCGGAAGGTGACGGGGGATGACAACCGCCGGACACGGTCCCAGTAGTTCGACGAGAAGAGCTCCTGATCATCCTCATGGACGCGACGCTGGAGGAAGCCGGAGGTGTCCTCCAGCTCCGCTACCGTGAACCCGAACATCTGCGCCAGTCGCTCGTTGCACGTCCAGTGGTTCTCGTCGAGCCACACGTAGACGCCGTCGGGACTCGACTCGAAGATCGGCCCGAGATGCTCGGCGAGCTGCGGGACCGCGTCCTCGTGAGCCACCGGTTCCACCTGTTCCCCCCCTCGCTGGCTGCCTCGGGCCTGAGCATCCTAGCGAGCGGTCGGTGGGACGGCAGACACGGAGAACGGCCCCCGACGGGGCCGTTCTCCGTTTCCCGCGCGAGGGAGGGTTGCGCGGGCGCGGGCCCGAACGGGCTCAGGCCCGATCGGTCCGCAGACGCTTGCCTCGGTAGTTCGGGAACACGACCTCCGCGTGCTGCCAGCAGAAGTCCCCGGCGTTGTACACGGAGAGCTTCGTCGGGCACGAGGGGTGGGCGCACTCGCGCCCCTGCGCCTCGGTGCGCGAGGGCTGGGGAAGATGGCCCGGTCGGGTTCCCTTGGTCACGCACGACATTCGACGCGGCGCGAACCGAGGTTCGCCCGAGCGAACCGGGCGTGACGGGCTATCCGGGGGCTCGGGGCGACTCCCCGAACATCGCGCGGACCCGCTCCGCGAGCTCGGGAGGCACCTCGTCGCAGCCGCACTTCGACCGGAGCATCTCCTTCAGGTGCCGCTGGAAGTCCGCGTGGCCGCTACAGGGATGGCAGTCGCCGAGGTGGCGTTCCACCTCGAGCCGGATCCGGCCGACGAGCTCCCCGTCGAGGTAGAGCTCGATCTGCCTCAGCACGTGTTCGCAGTCAGTCGGTGACAAGTCCTCGCTCCCGTACGGTCTCCCACAACGCCTTCTGGAGGGCTTTCCTTCCCCGGTGCAGCCGGGACATCACGGTCCCGATCGGGACGTCGAGGATCTCCGCGATCTCCTTGTAGCTGAACCCCTCGACGTCGGCAAGGAGCACCGTCATCCGGAACGCCTCCGGAAGGTCCTCGAGCGCGCGCTGCACGTCCTCGTCGGGCAGCTGCTCGAGCACCTCTGACTCCGCCGAGGCCTCGGCGCCGGCGCCGCCGAGCTTGTCGTACAGGTACCAATCGGGCGTGTCGTCATCGGGGACGGTGACCGGCTCACGCTGGCGCTTTCGGTAGGCGTTGATGAACGTGTTCGTGAGGATCCGGTACATCCACGCACGTAGGTTGGTCCCCTCTCGGAACCCGCCGAACCCTCGGTACGCGCGGAGGTAGGTCTCCTGCACGAGGTCCTCGGCATCCTGCGGGTTCCTCGTCATGCGGAGCGCCGCTCCGTACAGGTTCGGCAGCAGGGGGAGGACCTCGCGCTCGAACCGCGCCCGGAGCGCGGGGTCCTCGGGAGGGGCTTCCTGGCTACGCGCCACCGGGGCCACCTCCTCGCACCCAACGATCCACCCGGAGCCTCCTGCCCGTCCGTCCGACGGCCGGGGCCAGTATGCGCAGGGGCGACCGCCCACGGCACGCACGACGGGGGCAGGAGACCGCCCCGGTTCGACATCTCGTCGCTGTCGACCGTCGAACAACGATGGGAAGATTGAGACCGGATGGCCAACAACGACGACCGTCGCGGGCGGTGGCAGGGGTTCGATCTCGGGGGGTCCTCCGGACAACCTCGACGGGTCCGATCGTCGCCGTGGGCGTGGATCCTCGGGTTCCTCGTGGTCCTCGTCCTCTTCAACTATCTCGCGGCCCCACGTCCGAACACGATCGACTACTCCCAGTTCCTCGATCACGTCGAGAACGGCGAGATCGTCGGCACGCTCGAGATCTCTCAGACGTCCGTGAACGGCACCTTCCAGGACTCGACCGGCGAGCACGAATTCACCACGACGATCCCCCCGATCCTCCAGGGGACGTCGCAGCTGACCGAGCAGCTGAACGGGGCCGGGATCAGCTACACGGGCGTCACCCCGAGCGGCTTGCAGAGCTTCCTGATCGGCTGGGTCGCCCCGCTGCTGCTGTTCGGCTTCCTGTGGTTCTTCCTGATCCGCCGGATGAGCGGCGCCCAGGCCGGCGCGGCCCTCAACCTCGGACGCAACAAGGTCAAGATCTACGACCGCAAAGAGATGAAGACCACGTTCACCGACGTAGCCGGGGTCGACGAGGCGAAGGAGGAGCTCCGCGAGATCGTCGACTTCCTCAAGAACCCGAAGAAGTACCAGCGGCTCGGGGGCCGGATCCCCAAGGGCGTGCTGTTGCTCGGCCCGCCCGGCTGCGGCAAGACGCTGCTCGCGCGAGCGGTCGCGGGAGAGGCCAACGTCCCGTTCTTCTTCATGTCGGGGTCGGAGTTCGTGGAGATGTTCGTGGGGCTCGGGGCCGCCCGCATGCGCGAGCTGTTCCAGCAGGCGAAGGACAAGGCACCCGCGCTCGTGTTCCTGGACGAGATCGACACGATCGGCAAGGGGCGGGGCGGCGCGATGGGCGCGGGCTTCGGCTCGCACGACGAGCGCGAGCAGACCCTGAACCAGCTGCTCGTCGAGATGGACGGGTTCGACGCGAGC
>DATFEU010000131.1:0-2551 GCA_035250725.1 Actinomycetota bacterium | reverse complement strand
CGTTGCTCGGCCCGCACGCGGTCCTTCACCAGGGCGTAGGTGCGGAACCCGACGAGCGGGGTCCCGGGTTCGGCCTCGGACTGGAGCCGAGCGGCGACGTTCACCTCGAACCCCACGGCCTTGTAGGCGCGCAGCACGTCGCTGCCGAACACCCCGACCGTGCAGTGGCCGGTGTTCACGCCCACGCGCACCTTCAGGTCGGCCGGGATCCCGCGCGCACGTGTCGCCTCGGACAGCGCCTCGACGCGCTCCTTCATGTCGAACGCGGCGCGGACGGCCGCCCACGCCTGCGCCGACTCGGCGACGCGGGCCGGAGCGCCGAACAGGACCATGATCCCGTCGCCGATGAAGTTGTCGAGGGTGCCGCCGTGCTCGACGGCCACCGCGGCCATCTCGCGCAGGTACTCGTTCAGCACGTCCGAGAGCTCCTCGGGCGCCAGCGAGTCCGACAGGTCCGTGAACCCGACCATGTCGGCGAACAGGAACGTCAGCCTGCGGCGCTCGAACCCGCCGTCCCTCGTAAGCCGACCGGCCAGCAGCCCCTCGGCGACCTGGTGGGGCAGGAACCGCTTCAGCTCGCCGGTCCGGACGAGCTCGGCCATCTGTTCCTCGACGCGCGCCTCCAGACGACGATTGAGCCGGTCGACCTCCTCGACGTGCTGCCGCTGGAGGTCGTGCAGCCGCTTCTTCGTCAGCCCCGCCCTGACGCGGGCGCCGAGCAGCACGGGGTCGACCGGCTTGGAGAGGTAGTCGTCCGCCCCGAGCTCGATGCACCGAACTGCGCTCGCGACGTCGTCGACCGCGGTCACCATCACCACGGGCAGATGCCGCAGCTTGGGATCGGCCTTCAGACGCTCGAGCACCTGGTACCCGTCCATCTCCGGCATCACCACGTCCAACAGGACCACGTCGAAGCCCTGCGAGCCCGCGAGCTCGAGCGCCTCGGCGCCGCGCTCGACCGTGGTGACCTCGTGTCCGTCCGCCTCGAGGCTCCGAGACAGCATCGATCGGTTCACGGGGTCGTCGTCGACGACGAGCACCGAGGCGCGATCGGTCACGGCTCGAGCTCCGGACCGAGGCGCTCCAGCTCCGCCGTCACCCGTCCGAGCTCCGACGCGATGCCGTCGATGAACCGCGCGCCGTCCTCGAGCGTCCCCTCGCTCGCCGAGGCCTCGACCTGTCGGGAGACCTCGGCCAACGCGGACGCCCCGAACATCGCGGCGTTGGACTTCAGCGTGTGCGCAGCGACCCGCACGGTTTCCGGGTCGCCCTCCCCCACGCCGCGGCGAAGCGACGCGAGGAGCTCTGGAGCGTTGGTTCGGAAGGTCTCGATCAGGCCGCGGACGGCCTCCCCGCCTCCCTCGCCGAGCGACGCGGCGAGCCGGCGGAGCACCTCGACGTCGACCGCCGAGGCCGACCCGTCCTCGTCCGCCCGAGGACTTCGGCCGAGCGCCGCCGCGAGGTCCTCGATCCGGAGCGGCTTGGTGATGTAGTCGTTCATGCCGGCCGCGAGGCACCGCTCACGCTCGCCCTGCAGCGCGTTCGCCGTGACCGCGATGACGTGCGGGCCCTCCGACGAGCGCTCGCGGATGCGCTGCGTCGCCTCGAGCCCGTCCATCTCCGGCATCTCGACATCCATGAGGACGGCATCGTAGGTCTGACGCTCGAGCGCCTCGAGCGCCTCGACGCCGTTGGCGGCCACGTCCGCGCGATAGCCCAGCTTCTGGAGCAGGAGCAACGCCAGCTGTTGGTTCACGGCGTTGTCCTCGACGAGCAGGATCCGGAGCGGGTGCCCGGCGGCGACTTCCGGCCCCATGTCACCGACGTCCGGAGAGGCTGCTTCCTCGATCCCGGCGCCGACCACGTCGAGCAGCGCCTCGTACAACTGCGACGGTCGCACCGGCTTCGTGAGCGAGGCAACGAACGCCTCAGCCGGAACGTCCACCGCTCCGCCGAGCGACGAGAGCAGGACGAGCGGCAGGTCCCCTCGGACCCGCCGGATCTCCGAGGCCAGCATGACGCCGTCCATCTCCGGCATCTGCATGTCGACGATCGCCAGGTCGAACCGCCCGTCGCCCCGGACCCAGCCGAGCGCCTCCTCGGGCGACCCCGTCTCGCGAACCTGCATCCCCCACGAGGACATCTGTCTGGAGAGGATCTGGCGGTTCGTCGCGTTGTCGTCGACGACGAGCACCTGCTTGCCGCCGAGCTCCGGGGCGTTCGCGAGCTCGAACGGGCGGCTCGGCAGCTCGGCGGCCTCCATCTCGGCCGCGAACCAGAAGGTCGACCCCTCACCGACGGCGCTCTCGGCCCACATCGATCCGTCCATCAGCTCGACCAACCGGCGGCTGATCGCGAGCCCGAGTCCCGTCCCGCCGTACCGCCGGGTGGTCGAGGCATCGACCTGGCTGAACGATTCGAAGAGCTGCTCCATCCGGTCCTGCGGGATGCCGATGCCGGTGTCCCGCACGGAGAACGTGATCCGGTGACGCCCGGAGGCGCGCCCGGGCTCGGACGAGACCGTCAACACCACCTCGCCCTCCTGCGTGAA
>DATFEU010000068.1:0-3369 GCA_035250725.1 Actinomycetota bacterium | reverse complement strand
ATCCGCCGGCGCCCGAACAGGAAGTCGAAGTCGTGGCGCCCGTCGTTCACCGTCTGCGCGTCCTGCATGGGTGGTCTCCTTCGGTCGACCCCGACGGCATCATCCAGTGGAACGTGGTCATCCTCCGGCCGCTTTCCCCCGCCGAGGGTCAGTTCGCGCCACCCGTCGGGGTTCGGACGGTTTCGACCAGATTGGTTGACAGAACTCTGACGGGTACGCGCACGCGACACACCTGCGGCTCCAGCAGGGAAGGCGCGGCGATCACGAGAGCGACCGCGCGAGCGGGGTCGGGAACCGGAGCCGGAGGCGGACGTCCCCGAGCCAGTCCTGGAGACGGTCGCGCTCGCGTTCGATCGCGCGCCGGGTCGGAGCGTCCACGCGCGACAGGAACTTGAGCACGACGTCCCCGGCATCGTCATGCCACCAGCCGCCGACGATCCGGCCGTTCGACCACACCGTCGGTCCGGCGTTGCCGTTGCTGTCGAACAGGAACGGCACGTGCTCGTCGCGCAGGTACCAGCCGCGTTCCTTCCAGCCCATCACGGTTGGGTCGAGGCCGGGCAGGAGCGCCACCCACGGCTCGGGCTCGTCGACGGGATCGAGGTCGTCGGGCAGCACGTAGCCGGTGTCCTGGCCCAAGCGGACTGCCTCCGCGCCGACCGCGTCGAGCGTCCGCGACGTGAGCCCGGCCGTCCATCCCGTCCACCAGCGGATGTCCCGAATCGATCCGGGCCCGAACGTCCCGAGCCACCGCCGCAGCAGCTCGGCGCTCGCCGCCTCGTGGTCGAGCTCCCGAAGCGGGCGGTCGAGCCACGCGTCCATCGGGGCCCACCGATACTGGCCGGACGCGAACGTGCCGACCGGGCGGGCACGCGACACCTTGCCCTCGATCGAGAGCAGGAACAGGATCCTCGTCGATCCGCCCATGCTGCCGGCCCACGTCGTGCCCTCGCCGAACGCGAACCTGACGCCGAGCTCGGGGACCTCCTTCGTGAGCTCGCGGGCGCCGGCCTCACCGCGTTCCCGTAGGACGTCGAGCGTCTTCGCGCTCACGCGGTCGATCCACCGCTCGCCGCCGCCCGGGCGCACGTGACCGTACTCCTCGAGCAAGCGCGCGAGGCGCTTGCGTTCGCGCGGCACGAGCGCCTTCGTGCACGCCGCGTCGATCGCCGCCGCGAGGTCGAGCGGCACGACGAACAGCGTCCGGCGCATCCCGATCATGCGGAGCACCGAGCGCCGCTCGTAGAGGGCCTCCTCGAGGTCGGCGGGCGCGAAGTCCCTCACCCGTGCCCACGACGCGAGGAACGGCGTCGGCGGATCGCTCGAGTGGAGCCCCCCGAGATCGCCGGCGAGCCTTTCGGCAGAGGTCGCGGGCGCCGCGAGGTGGTGCCGGATGCCGAGCCGCGCCCGCCGTTCGGCGACGCCGATGCGCCTCACGGCGTGCCCTCGTCACCCGGCAGCCACTCGTAGAGCGCGTCCGGAGTCTTCTCCTCGTTGCCCGCGCCGTCCGTGAGCTCCACGACCCGCAACCCGTGCCGCTCGTAGAAGCGCCTCGCGCCCGCGTTCGCCTGGAACGTCCAGAGCCGGAACCCGCCGGGCATGCGCGTCCTCGCCCGCTCGAGCAGCGTGCTCCCGATGCCGCGGCCCTGGTGGTCGGGGTGGACGTACAGGTGCTCGAGATGGTTCCCGTGCGACATCGCGACGAATCCCACGATCGCGTGGGCAACCTCGGCCACCAGTACCTCCTGCTTGGCCATCACCGTGCTCGTGATGAAGCCGACCGTCTCCTCGTCGGTGTGGAGCTTCGGCAGGAACGTCAGCGTGCCGAACGACGCGATGAACACCTCGGCGACCGCATCGGCGTCCCCGGACTCTGCCGCCCGGATGCGCACGCCGTTCATCGCTCCATCATCGACGATGTCCGCGACGCCCCGTCAGGTCGTGATCGAGCCCGTCACGGCCGAGGCCGGCGGCTTGCGCGGCGCGAACAGCCACACGTCGAACAGCTGGTCGAGCTGCTGTCCGGACTGCTGCTCCGCGAGCACGATGAACTCCTCGGTCGTCCCCGTACCGAACGCGTTCGTCTCGATCCACGCCCGCAGGGTCGCGAAGAACGCGATGTTGCCAATCTCGTTGCGCAGGGCCTGGAGGGTCATCGCTCCGCGGGTGTACACGGCGCCGTCGAACAGGTCGTCCGGCCCCGGGTCCCCGACGAGCACGCGCCAGAACGGATGCCCCCGCGGGATGCCTCGGTAGATGCCTCGGAACCGCTGGCGCGTCGTGCCCTGCCCCCGGTCCTCGGACCAGAGCCACTCCGCGTAGGTCGCGAAGCCCTCGTTCAGCCAGATGTGCTGCCAGCGGTCGACCGCGACGAGGTCGCCGAACCACTGGTGCGCGAGCTCGTGGACGACGACGGGCACCCCGCCGGGGAAGTAGGACGGCGGATAGATCGGCCGCGTCTGCGTCTCGAGCGCGAACCTCAGCCTCCGCGTGTTCGTGACGATCGCGCCGACGGACTCGAACGGGTACGGACCGAACTGCGACTCGAGGAACGACAGGATCGCTGGCTGTCGTGCGAGCGCGTCGTCGACCCGATGGCCGAGGTCGCGGTGGACCGCGTCGATCAGCGGCACACCGGACTCGGTCTCGTCGAACCGCAGCCGGAAGTGGCCGACGCCGACCGTGGTGAGGTAGCTCGCCATCGGCTCGTGCGCCTGCCACACGTGCGTCTTCCGATCGCCCTCCGACGTGACGCCCTCGCGGACCCCGTTGGCGACGACCTGGGTGCCGACGGGGACCGTGACGCGGAAGGTGTACGTCGCCGGGTCGGTCGGGTGGTCGTTGACGGGGAACCACGTGGCCGCGGATTCGGGTTCACCCGCGATGATGAAGCCGTCACCCGTGTGGATGAATCCCGTCGGAAGCGTCGTCCCGGGCAGCACGAAGGGCCGCGGCACTCCCCGGTACCTCACCTCGACCGTGAACGCGGCACCGTCGGCCAGCAGCTGCGCGGGGGTGATCTTCAGCTCCTGCGAGCTCCGGGACCGCCCGGCGGCCACCCCGTCCACCTCCACCGAGCGGACCTGCAGCCCGTACAGATCGAGGCTGAAGCAACTGAGCTCCTGCGTCGCGACCGCCTCGATCGTCGCGGTGCCGCGGAGGACGTTGGTCGCGGGCGCGTAGCGGATCGCGAGGTCGTAGTGCTGTACGTCGTACCCGCCGTTCCCGTATCGGGGGAAGTACGGATCGCCGGCACCGAGCGCGCCCGCCGTCGGCTCGGCCCCGCACCGCGGCACCCCTTCGGGCGCGTCCGACGACCCCGCGCCGGCCGGGGCGAACGTCACGGTGGAAAGGAGGAGCGCGAGAGCC
>DATFEU010000062.1:0-2592 GCA_035250725.1 Actinomycetota bacterium | reverse complement strand
CTCGGTCATGACGCGGTCGAGCGCCCACAGGAACGCGGCGAGGGTCTTCCCCGACCCGGTGGGCGCGAGGATCAACGAATGTCCGCCGCCCGCGATCGCCGGCCACCCCTGCGCCTGCGCCGGCGTCGGCGCGTCGAACGTGGACTCGAACCAGGCCCGTGGGGCGGGGGAGAAGCGGTCGAGGCTCACGGGCCCACGGTACCGCGAAGGGTGGACACCTCCCGTCCGGTCCACCGGGGCCGAGAGGTGTGCCGCTAGGATGCAACCCCATGTCGCCCCGTCGCCCGATCGTCGCGTCGATCCTCGGCGCCCTCGTGCTGGGCGGCGCGACGCCCGCAACGGCGCAGACGGAGGCTCCCGCCGAGGACGGGGACCTCATCGTGCTCTCGGGCGATGTTCGAATCCGCCGGGGTGAGCAAGCGAACGAGGTCGTCGTGCTGCACGGGTCGGTGTTCGTCGCCGGGGTCGTTCGGGGCGACGTGGTCCTGGTCGACGGCGACATCGAGGTGACGGGCCAGGTGGGCGGGGCCGTGATCAACGCCCACGGGCCCGTCGTGATCGGCCCCAGCGCTCAGGTGGGGGGTCAGGTGGTCGCGGGGGGAAGTGTTCGGTCGGCTCCCGGAGCGCAGGTCGAGGGCGGCGTTCGCGAGGATGCGATCTTCGCGATCCCCATCCCGATCGGCGCGCTGGGGCGATTCGCGTCCTGGCTCGCGGTGTGGTTCTCGGTCCTCGCGCTCGGCTTGCTGATCCTGCTTCTGGCCCCCAGGGGCGCCGACGCGGTGGCCCGCGCCGCGCTCGGATCGACGTGGCCGTCCGCGGGTTGGGGGGCCCTCGTCTTCGTCGCGCTCCCGATCCTCGGCGGGCTCGCCGTGATCACGCTCGTGTGGCTTCCGCTCGGGCTGGCGCTGCTCCTGTCGCTGTTCCTCGTGTACTCGGTCGGTCTCGCGCTCTGCGCGTTCGCGTTCGGCAGGCGCCTGTGGCACGAGCCCAGGGGACGTGTGGTCGCGTTCGTCTTCGGGTGGGCGATCCTCGCGGCGGTCGCGGCCATCCCCTTCGTCGGTGGCGTGGTCTGGGCGGCAGGCGCGGCCTTCGGTCTCGGCGCCGGGCTCATCGCGACCTGGAGGGCGCGGGGTGCGGGCGGTCGCCACCGCCCAGGTGGGAAGATGCCCCTCCAGCGGGAGGAGACCCGGGTCGACGTCGGCGCGACGACGGCCGATGGAGCGCTCGTCGAGCTGGAGGCCGGACAGGAGGGGGTGGGGTTGTGAGCGAACCGGGGACGGTCGAACGGCTTCGCAACGTGCCGCTCATGTCCACGATGGACGACCCGGCGCTGAAGCTCTGCGCCGAACTCGCCACCGAGTTCGACGTCCCGGCTGGCCACGTCCTCGCCGAGCACGGTCAGCCAGGCTCGGGGATGTTCGTCATCACCGAGGGCACCGTCGTGGTCCAGCTCCCGGCGGGTCCGGTCGAACTCGGGCCGGGGGAGTTCTTCGGCGAGCTGGCGTTGCTCGCGGACGTGGGGCGGATCGCACGAGTCCGCGCGTCGACGCCGGTGCGCGGCCTCGCGATCGGCCGCAAGGAGTTCTCCGAGCTCCTCGAACGGGAGCCCCGCGTGGCGGTCGCGATGTTGCCGGTGCTTGCGCAGCGGCTCGCGGATGCCGAGTCCTCCTAGGACCCGGAGCGTCCCGACCGTCGCCTCGACGACGCCAACGCCACGAGCGCGCCCACGGCCGCGCCCGCCGCGAAGACCAGCGGGCTGGCCATCAATACCCGAGCGCCATCGTCGATCGTCACCTTCGGCGAGGCGACGAGCCCGACGAAGCCGCCCCGGCCGATCGTCACGCCCCCGGCGGCGAGCACGCTCTGCGTGCCGCCCTGCTCGATCGACACGTTCCCTCGGACGATCGTCGGACCGCATCCGCCCTGGCGGATCGTGAGGTCGCCTCCGACGAGCGACGGGCCGCATCCCCCCTGGGTCACCGACACGTTCCCCTGGGCGGCGAGCGCCCCCGTGGCCGCCTGCCGGATCGAGACGTCGCGCGCGTTCACGACCCCCGCGAGCGCCCGCTCCACGCTCACGTCGCCGGCCGCCTCGATCGTCTTCAACATCCCGTGCTGCGCGTGTGGCTGGTCCATATCGCACCTCCTGATCCCATCCTAGGACCCCCACGGCGAGGGCCGTCGGGCGATCCATGATCGCGCCGACCGTTCGTGGATATCCTTTCGCATCGTGAGCTCGATCGAGGAACCGGTGGCACCCGAGCATCAGCCGACGTGCTTCCTGTGCGGGCGCCCGACCTACGACCCCGACAAGCGGGAACGTCAGTGGGTTCGGGCGACGTCGAGCGGCCGCCAGGTGCTGGTCTGCCCCTCCTGTCAGGAGGAGCGGCCGGACTGGGCTGTGCAGCTCGACCGGTGCGAGGCGTGCGGGGCCACCCGGCTGTCTGCGATGCTCGGCCAGGTCGTCTGCCGGGCGTGCGGACACGTGCGCGGCCAACCGGTCGAGACGGTGTGGACGGGCGCTTAGCTCAGAGGTAGAGCACTCGCCTTACAAGCGAGCGGTCGAAGGTTCGAGTCCTTCAGCGCCCACCA
>DATFEU010000056.1:0-2220 GCA_035250725.1 Actinomycetota bacterium | reverse complement strand
ACGACGACCTCTCCAAGCAGGCCACGGCCTACCGGACACTGTCCCTCCTGCTCCGCCGGCCGCCGGGGCGCGAGGCCTACCCGGGCGACGTGTTCTACCTGCACTCCCGACTGCTCGAGCGCGCCGCGAAGCTCTCGGACGGGCTCGGGGGAGGGTCGCTGACCGCGCTGCCGATCATCGAGACCAAGGGCAACGACATCTCCGCGTACATCCCGACGAACGTGATCTCGATCACGGACGGACAGATCTACCTCGAGCCCGACCTGTTCTTCGCCGGCGTTCGTCCCGCGATCAACGTGGGCACGTCGGTCTCCCGCGTGGGCGGGAACGCGCAGGTCAAGGCGATGCGGAAGATCGCCGGGACCCTGCGCATCGCGATGGCGCAGTACCGGGCGCTCGAGGCCTTCGCGCAGTTCGGTTCCGAGCTCGACAAGGCGTCGCAGCAGCAGCTCGCGAGAGGCGTCCGGGTCGTCGAGATCCTGAAGCAGCCCCAGTACCGGCCCGTCCCGGTCGAGGCGCAGGTCGTGGCGATCTGGGTCGGGACCGGGGGGCACCTGGACGCGCTCGCGGTCGAGGACGCGAAGCGGTTCGTCGACGAGTTCACGAACCATCTCGCCGCTCGGACCGACGTGTTGGACTCGATCCGCGATACCGGCGAGATCTCCGACGAGACCGAGGCCACGCTCAAGCAGGCGCTCGAGGACTTCGCGCAGACGTTCGCGCCGAGCGAGGCCGGGCCCGGCAGCGAGGCCGCGGCCGGGCTGGGCGGGCCGCGCGACGCCGTCAAGGAGGACGTCGGCTGGGACCGGTTGTCGTCGGCAGATGACGAGGACGACGGGAACGAGCCCGAGGGCTCGAGCTCCTAGCCGCCGTGGGCGCCCAGCTCCGCGTCGTCCGCCGGCGGATCCGGTCGGTCCAGTCGACCGCGAAGATCACTCGGGCGATGGAGCTCATCGCCGCCTCTCGGATCGTCAAGGCCCAGCAGCGCGTGATCGAGGCTCGGCCGTACGCCGACCTGCTGACGGCGGCGATGGAGGACGTCGCGAGGCAGACGGGCTCGCTGGTGCACCCACTGCTCGAGGAGCGCGAGTCGCCGGCCCGCGCCGGGGTGCTCGTCATGACGAGCGACCGGGGCCTCGCGGGGTCCTACAACGCGAACCTCCTCAAGCGCACCGAGGACCTGCTGCGTCGCGTTCGCGGCCGCAGTGTCGAGCCGGTGCTGTACCTGACCGGGAAGAAGGCGATCGGGTACTTCCGGTTCCGAGGCGTCACGCCGGAGGCGTCGTGGTCGGGCTTCTCCGAGGTGCCGCGGTACGACGCGGCCCAGGAGATCGGCGCTCGGATGATCGATGACTTCGGTACCGGACGGATCGACGAGCTGCATACGGTCTACACGGACTTCCGGTCCGCCTTCACCTTCCGCGCGACCGACAAGCGGTTCCTGCCGATCGCTCCGGAGGAGGTCGGCGGCCGCGTCGAGGGACAGCCGGCGCCCGAGTACATCTTCGAGCCCGAGCCCGCGGAGATCCTCGACGATCTGTTGCCCCAGTACCTCGTCACGAAGGTGTACTTCGCGTTGCTCGAGTCGGCCGCCTCGGAGAACGCTGCGCGCCAGCGCGCGATGGCGGCGGCCACCGACAACGCGGACGAGCTCATCAAGGTGCTCACGCGGCGGGCCAACCGGGCCCGCCAGGACGAGATCACCACCGAGATCATGGAGATCGTGGGCGGGGCGGAAGCCCTCGCCCAGGCATCGGGGGGATGAGACATGGCTGAAGAGGAACGTGCGAACGGACGGGTGGCGCGGGTGATCGGCCCGGTGGTGGACGTCGAGTTCCCGCCCGACGGCCTGCCCGAGATCCACACGGCCCTGCGGATCGATGTCGAGCTCGGGGGCGAGACGCAGGCGATCACGTGCGAGGTCGCGCAGCACATCGGCGACGGGACGGTGCGCGCGATCGCGCTCAAGCCCACCGACGGCATGGTGCGGGGCGCCCCGGTGCAGAACCTGGGTTCGCCGATCACCGTCCCGGTCGGCGAGGGCGTGCTCGGGCACGTCTACAACGTGATCGGCGAGCCGCTCGACGCCTCGCCGGACGAGATCCACGCGGCCGACCGGTGGCCGATCCACCGGGAGCCGCCGCCGTTCGAGGAGCTCGAGCCCAAGCAGGTGATGCTCGAGACCGGCATCAAGGTCATCGACCTGCTCGAGCCCTACGT
>DATFEU010000052.1:0-21413 GCA_035250725.1 Actinomycetota bacterium | reverse complement strand
GGGATCCGGGGCGGCTGAGGCGCTCGGGGCCGGCGCGGTCGCGACCGCGGCGGGCTCGGGTTCGGGCACGGCGCCCTCCTCGAGGGCCGGAGGCGGCAGGACCGTGTAGGTCCACTCCTCGAGCTTCTCCTTCTCGTGCGTCAGCTCGACGAGGTCGTACTCGGAGTACTCGAACTCGGGGCTCCAGAACAGGGCGTCGAACGGACACACCTCGACGCAGATCCCGCAATACATGCAGAGCGCGTAGTCGATCGCGAACCGGTCGAGCACCTTCATCGAGCGGCCCTTGCCGCCGGACGCGGGCTCGTGCGTCTCCTTGTGCGCATCGATGTAGATGCACCAGTCGGGGCATTCGCGCGAGCACTTGTAACAGACCGTGCAGTTGGCCTCCTTCAGCGCGATCACGCCTCGCGTCCGGGGCGGCAGGTCCGGCTTCTCCTCCGGGTACTGCTGGGTGATCGAGGGCCGGAGGGCGTGCTTCAGCGTCACCGCGAGGCCCTTGACCAGGCCGAGCCCGGTCGACCTCGGCTCCCCGGCCGGCGTCCTCACGTCCGCTTCGTCGATCGCCATGCGTCTCCTAGATCGCGACCTTCAGGAACCCGATCACCATGATCTGCAGCAGCGCGAGCGGGATCAGCGTCAGCCACGACGCCCGCTGGAGCTGATCCTCGCGCAGTCGCGGGTACGTCGCGCGCAACCAGATGATGAGGAACGACAATGCGCCGATCTTCCCGAGCATCCAGAACGGCTGGGGGATGAACTCGAGGAACGGCGCCGGCTGGTACCCGCCCAGGTACAGCACGCTCGCAACGGCGGCGAGCGCAACGATCCCGCCGTACTCGGCGAGGAGGAAGAAGGCGAACTTCAGGCCCGTGTACTCGGTGTACGCGCCGAAGATGATCTCCGAGTCGGCGACGGGCATGTCGAACGGCGGGCGCGTCAGCTCGGCGAGCGACGCGATGAGGAAGATCAGGAACCCGATCGGCTGGCTGATCGCGAACCAGTACTGCTCCTGCGCCTCGACGATCCCGATCATCGAGAGGGTGGCGGCCTGCATGACCACGGCCGCCGCGGCGAGCACGAGCGGGAGCTCGTAGGCGATCAGCTGGGCGGCCGCTCGCAAGGCCCCGATCAGGGAGAACTTGTTCGCCGACGACCACCCGGCCATGAGGACGCCGATCACCGTGACCGACGTGATCGCCATGACGAAGAAGATGCCGACGTCGAGGTTCAAGATGAAGATCTCGTCGGAGAAGGGGATCACGACGAACAACGCGATGTACGGGACGAGGGCCACGGCCGGCGCGAGCGAGAACACCCAGCGGTCGGCGGCCGCGGGGATCACGTCCTCCTTCTGGACGAACTTCGCGCCGTCCGCGACCAGTTGCGCCCAGCCGTGGAACCGGCCCGCGTACATCGGACCGAGCCGCGCCTGCATGTGCGCCAGCACCTTGTGCTCGGCGTAGCCGACGCCGAGCGGCGCGACCAGGAAGAAGATCAGGACGATCGCCACCTTCGCGACCAGGACGAGCCAGTACTCGTCGAACCACTGGTTCACGAAGCTCTCGGCAGCCTGCGCGATCACTCCTCTTCTTCCTCCTCGCCCTCGACCGCGCCCGGCCAGGGCTTGGCCTCCCGGGACATGAGGGGGAAGTCCTTGCGCAGCGGGTTGCCCTCGAAGGGCTCGGGCAGCAGCAACTTCACGGGGAGCGGGTGGCCCTCGAACGTGACACCGAACATCTCCGAGGTCTCCCGCTCGTGCCAGTTCGCCGTCGGGTACAGGTCCGAGATCGTGGGGCAGACCGGCTCCTCGGCGGGCAACCGAACCTTCACCCGCACCGAATGCACGCGCGTGGTGGAGAACAGGTGGGTCACGATCTCGAGGCCGTCCTCACCGAAATCCACGCCGCCCGTGAAGTCGCAGTAGTCGCAGGCGAACTCTGGGTCGTCCCGCAGGAACGTCGCCACATCGCGGTACCGCTCCGGTGTGACCGCCACGACGCTGTGCCCGTGCTGGTCCTCGAAGGAGATGACGTCGTCGCCGAACCGCGCCCGCAGGCGCGACTCGACCTCAGGAGGTGGGAGCGGGCGTGAGCTTGCCACTCCACTTCTCCCTGATGTCTTCGTGGGCGATCTTCTCCTGGAGCTTCATGATGCCCTGCAGCAAGGCCTCGGGGCGTGGGGGGCAGCCGGGCACGTAGACGTCCACCGGCAGCACCTGGTCGATGCCCTTGGTGACCGAGTACGAGTCCCAGTACGGCCCGCCGCAGTTCGCGCACGACCCCATCGAGATCACGTACTTCGGATCGGGCATCTGGTCGTACAGGCGCTTGATGACCGGGGTCATCTTGTCCGTTGGGGTGCCTGCGACCACCATCAGGTCCGCCTGCCGCGGGCCGTGGCCGGTCGGGATCACGCCGAACCTGATGAAGTCGTGCTTGGAGGTCGAGGCCGCGATGAACTCGATCGAGCAGCACGCGAGCCCGAAGTTGAAGACCCACAGCGAGTAGCGGCGTCCCCAGTTCAGGAGGAACTTGACGGGCTGGATGCGCGCGAGCGGCGTCTTCTCGGTGATCAGGCCCACCGGAGCACCCCCTTGCGCCACGCGTAGAGCAACCCGACGGCCAGGATGCCGATGAAGATCACCATCTCGACCACCGCCTGGTAGCCGAGGTCCTCGAAGATGCCCGCCCAGGGGAACAGGAAGACGGCCTCGACGTCGAAGATCACGAACAGGAAGCCGTAGACGTAGTAGCGGACCTGGCTCTGGGACCACCCCTGGCCGACGGGGTCGATCCCGCATTCGTAGGTGAGGAGCTTCCCGTCGATCGGGCGGGAGGGGGCGATCAGCCGGGAGGCGAGGAACGCCACGGCCACGAGTCCCACACCGGCGATCAGGACGCCGAGCACGACCCCGTAGGACTGGTAGTAGGTCTCCACGCTTGTGAATGTTTTCCCGAGCAGCCCGGAGTCTAGCAAGGGCTCATTCCTCGTTTCCTCCTCGCGCTCCGCAACGGACCGCGAGGAACTCCGCGAGCTGGACCAGCGAGGTGCGGGCGGGCCCGTCCGGGAGGCGGCGGGCCAGCATCTGGGCACGGTCGACCTCGGCGGCGACGGCCCGGCGCGCGTGGGCGAGGCTCTCGGGGGCTCGGACGATCTCGAGCGCACGGTCCAGCCGCTCGCCCGACGGAGGACCGGGAGCGAGCAGGTCGCGGAGCTCCCCGGCGTCCGGCCCGCCGAAGGCGTGGATCACCGACAGGGTGAACACGCCCTCGCGCAGATCCTGCCCCGGCTCCTTGCCGAGCGTCTCCTGGCTGGACGTGAGGTCCATGATGTCGTCGGAGAGCTGGAAGGCCACGCCGAGCGCCTCGCCGAACTCCTCGAGGACGTCCTGCGCCTGCCCGGGCGCGTCCGAGAGCATCCCGCCCAGCCGGCAGGACGTGGCGATCAGCGCCCCGGTCTTCCGCCGGATCACCTCCAGGTGCGCGGACTCCGGAAGATCGACCCTTCCGGCGGCCTCCACCTCGCGGATCTGCCCGTCGCAGAGCGTCGCGATCGTGCGCGCGAGCAGCGCGCAGATGTCGGTGCCGAGGTCGGTCGAGATCTCCGAGGCGCGCGCGAACAGGTAGTCGCCGGTCAGGATCGCCACGGTGTTGTCCCACCGCACGTTCGCCGACGGGACCCCGTGGCGCGCGTCGGCCTCGTCGATCACGTCGTCGTGGTACAGCGTGGCCTGATGGACGAGCTCGAGCGCCACGGAACCGGGGATCAGCCTCTGGTCGGTGGGGTCGCCGAAGTATCCGGAGAGGAGCACGAGCATCGGGCGGAACCGCTTGCCGCCGGCCTCGAGCAGGTACCGGGAGGTCTCGGCTAGCATCTCCGAGTCGGCCCGCACGGCCTTCTCGAGGGCTGCCTCGACCTCGTCGAGCCGCACGCCGATCTCGCGTTCGAGCGTCGGATCCGGCGATCCGAGGCCGGGGATCAGTCGGCGGCTCATCGACCCGACCCTACCCACATCCGGGCGGCGGCGCGGCCGCTCACCACCGAAGCACCGCCGCCTGATCGAGGAAGCCCACCACCAGGCCGGGGAACACCCCGAGCACCAGCACCGCGGCGGCGGGAACGGCAACCACGACCCGGGGCAGGAGCGTGTCGTCCGCCTCACCCTCGTCCTCCTGGGGTTCATGCATGAACATGAGGACGATCACGCGCAGGTAGAAGAACACGGCCACGACGCTCGCCAGCACGCCGATCAGCACCAGCGGCCAATACCCGGCCCCCACCGCGGCGCGGAAGACGGCCACCTTGGCGACGAACCCTACCGTCGGCGGGATCCCTGCCAGCGAGAGCAGGAACAGCGAGAGCAGGCCCGCCGCGAGCGGGTTCCGCCTCGCCAGGCCCGCATACGAGGACAACGAGGTCCGCTGTTCGCCGCGCGAGGACACGAGCATCACGACCCCGAAGGCCCCGATCACCGTGACGGCGTAGGCGATCAGGTAGAAGAGGGCAGCGCTGATCCCCACCTCCCCCGCCGCGGTGAGGCCCGTGAGCACGAACCCCGCGTGACTGATGCTCGAGTAGGCGAGCATCCGCTTGATGTCCGTCTGCGCGATCGCGAGGACGCTTCCGGCCACCATCGAGAGGGCCGCGAGGACCCAGACGATCGGCTCCCAGTCCCACGCGAGCGGCTGGAACGCGACGTTGAACACGCGGATGAACGCCGCGAACGCCGCCACCTTCGTCCCGGCCGACATGAACGCCGTCACCGCCGTCGGGGCGCCCTGGTAGACGTCCGGCGTCCACATGTGGAACGGCACCGCCGAGACCTTGAACCCGAAGCCGACGGCGAGGAGCCCGATCGCGGTGACCGCGAGCGCGGTCGACCCGGTCCGGCCCGAAAGGGCGCCCGAGATGGCGTCGAGCTGGGTCGACCCCGTCGCGCCGTAGGCCATCGCGATCCCGAACAGGAAGAAGGCCGACGAGAACGCCCCGAGCAGGAAGTACTTCATCGCCCCCTCGACCGAGCCGAGGCGCCTCGACAGGCCGGTCATGACGTACAGCGACAACGAGAGGATCTCGAGGGCGAGGAACGCCACGACCAGGTCGGCCGAGACCGCGAACAACGCCATCCCGGTCGTCGCGAACAACAGCAGCGGCGCGAACTCACGCCGCTGCTCCCCCGAGCGTTCGAAGTAGTGGTGGCCGAGGAGCAGGCCGATCGCCGCCACGGCGAGGAGGATCAGCAGGATCACGACCCCGAACCGGTCGGTGGTCACCGCGCCGGCGAGCACCGTGAGCCCCCCGTCCCAGTCCCACAGCCCGATCGCGGCGACCGCCGCGGCCGCGATGCCCCCGAGCGACACCAGGACCCAGGTGAACGGCCTCACCCCCCGCGCGATCGCCCCGCCGAGCAGGACGACGATCGCGACGCCGACCAGGATCAGCTCCGGGAGGATCGGCCCGAGGTCGATCGGAGGCGTCACGGCGACCCCTCCGCCGCCGCCGGCTGCGGGTCGATCTCGGCGCGGAGCCCGCCGGGGAGCCCCGACTGGTCGATAGCGACGCTGCTCACCCAGGCCACCACGCCCTCGGAGGCCGGGTTGATGCGGTCGAGGGCGAGGTTCGGGGCGACCCCGAGCACGAGCATCGCCGCCACGACCGGGACCACGGCGGCGATCTCGCGGGGCACCATGTCGATGAGGCCGCGCCGTCGCTCCGCCTCGGGCTCGGACCCCTGGAACGTCCGCTGGTACGCCCACAGCATGTAGATCGCCGACAGGACGACACCGCTCACGGCGATCGCGCCGAGCACCCGGTCGGCGCCGAACGAACCCAGGATCACGAGGAACTCGCCGACGAAGTTGTTCAGGCCGGGGAGCCCGATCGAGGACAGCGTCGCCACGAGGAACGCGGCCGCGATCCACGGCGTGACCTTCGCGAGCCCTCCCATCTCGGAGATGTCCCGCGTGTGGGTGCGCTCGTAGAGCATCCCGACGACGAAGAACAGCAACCCGGTCGACAGGCCGTGGTTGACCATCTGCATGACCGCCCCGCTCGTGCCCTCGACCGTGAAGGTGAAGATGCCGAGGATCACGAACCCCATATGGCTGACCGACGAGTACGCCACCAGGCGCTTGATGTCCGTCTGCATCATCGCCACGACCGCCCCGTAGACGATGCCGATCACGGCGAGGACGGCGATCGCATCGGCGAACGAGCGCGATGCCTCCGGGAACAGGTCCAGGTTGAACCGGAGCATCCCGTACGGGCCCGCCTTCAGCAGCAGGGCCGCGAGGATGATCGAGCCGTTCGTCGGCGCCTCGGTGTGGGCGTCGGGCAGCCAGGTGTGGAGCGGGAAGATCGGAACCTTGACCGCGAACGCGACGAAGAACGCCGCGAACAACCACCGCTGCGTGCTCGTCGCGAGCGAGAGCTGCTCCATCTGCCGCAGGTCGAAGCTCGGCGAGCCGAGCTGCTCGGCCGTCTGGAACCACAGGAACACGATGCCGAGCAGCAGGAACGCGGAACCGGCCATCGTGAACAGGAAGAACTTGACGCTCGCGTAGACCCGCCGCGCCGAACCCCAGACGCCGATCACGAGGAACATCGGGACGAGCAGCATCTCGAAGAACACGAAGAACAGGAGCAGGTCGAGCGCGAGGAACGAGCCGAGGATCGCCGTCTCGAGCAGCAGGGTCATCGCCATGAACAACCGGGCGCGGTGCTCGACGCGCCAGGACGACAGGATCGCGAGCGGCGTCATGAACGCCGTCAGCACGACGAGCCAGATGCTGAACCCGTCGACCCCGACGAGGTAGGACAGGCCGGCCGAGGAGACCCACTCGACCTGCTCGACGAGCTGGTAGCCCGGGACCGACGGGTCGAATGCCCCGAGCACCCCGAGCGCGGCGATCAGGTCGGCCACCGCCACCACGAGCGCGACCGACCGAGCCTGGACGTCCGTCGCGCCGCGCCACAGCGCGAGGACCGGGATCCCTACCAGGGGGAGGAAGATCACGAGCGTGAGCCATGCCGACATCAGACGACCCTCAGCCCGAGGAACAGCAGCAGCGCGACGGCGCCGAGCAGGAACGCCAGCGCGTACGAGCGGACGAAGCCGCGCTGGAGCGCCGGCGCGAGGTGCGACGCGTCTCCGACCTCGTCGGCCACGCCGTTCACCGCACCGTCGATCACGCGCTCGTCGACGACCCGGAGCGCCCGCCCGAGCCCCTTGCCCGGGAACTGGACGAGCCAGGAGTACAGGGCGTTCACGTAGAAGGCGTTCGCGAGCCAACCGGCGAGCTCGGGCTGCCGTTCGGGGAAGACCTGCCAGTCCACGCGTTCGGACGCCCAGATCCAGTACGCGACGAGCACCGCGGCGACCGCGATCACGACCGAGATCGCGATCAGCGTCCCCTCGGACAGCGGACCCTCGCCGTGCTCCACCGCCCCGACGACCGGCTCGAGGAACACCGCGAGGCGGCCGGTCTCCGGGGCGAGGCCGAGCACGAGGCCGCCGACGACGGTCAGGAACGCCAGGACGGCGAGCGGCGCCTGCATCAGCCCGGGCGCGTCGTGCGCGTGCGCCTCGTTCCGGCGTCGGCCGAAGAACGCGAGGAAGAGCGGGCGCGCGATGTACAGCGCCGACAGGAACGCGCCGATCGTGGCGAGGACCCAGGCCACGTCGCGGCCACTCGTGGACGCGAACCCGACGATGTGGTCCTTGGCGAAGAAGCCGGCGAGCGGCGGGATCCCGGCGAGCGAGAGCGCCCCGATCCCGAACCACACGGTCGAGACCGGCATGTCGGCCCGGAGCCCGCCCATCCGACGCAGGTCGGTCTCGTCGTGCAGGCCGTGCAGCACGTTGCCGGCGGTCAGGAACAGCAGCGCCTTGTAGAACGCGTGGCAGACGAGGAGCAACATCGCGCCGGTGTAGAACCCCATCCCCGCCGCGAAGAACATGAACCCGATCTGGCTCATCGTCGAGTACGCGAGCGCGCGCTTGATGTCGAACTGACCGATCGACGCGAGGGCGGCGTACAGCGCCGAGATCAGGCCGATCACGAGCACGACGGTGAGCGCGGTCCCCGAGAGCTCGAACAGGACGTGCGAGCGGACGACGAGGTACACCCCGGCCGTCACCATCGTGGCCGCGTGGATCAGCGCCGAGACGGGCGTCGGACCCTCCATCGCGTCGGGCAGCCAGACGTGGAGCGGCAGCTGCGCCGACTTGCCCACGGCGCCGGCAAGCAGCAGCAGGCTGATCGCGGTCGCTGCTCCCTGGGTGAGCTCGCCCCCGGCCTCGCCGAACACCACGTCGAAGTCGAGCGAGCCGAGGTGCACGAAGATCAGGACGATGCCGAGCAGCATCCCGGCGTCTCCGATCCTCGTCGTCACGAACGCCTTCTTCGCGGCGCTCGAGGCCGTGGGCCGCTCGTACCAGAACCCGATCAACAGGTAGGAGCACAGGCCCACGCCCTCCCACCCGACGAACAGCAGGAGGTAGTTGTCCGCCAGGACGAGCACGAGCATGAAGAACACGAACAGGTTCAGGTACGCGAAGAACGTCCCGATCCGCGGGTCGCGCTCCATGTAGCCGATCGAGTACAGGTGGATCAACGCGCCGACCCCGGTGACGACGAGCGCCATCGTGATCGACAGCGGATCGACCCGGAAGGCCACGTCGACCGTGAACGACCCGGCGGAGATCCAGTCGAACAGCCGGGTGACGTGGACGCGCTCCTCGGCGCCGAGCGCGAGCAGGTCGAGCAGCGCGCCGACCGAGACCGCGAGCGCGAGCCCCACGAGCGCCGTCGCGAGCCATCCCGCGTTCCGGCCGAGCCGGCGGCCCGGGCGGGCGGGGCCCGAGAGGAACAGGTTCACGCTCGCCCCGGCGAGCGGCAGCGCGGGGACGAGCCAGATCAGATCGAGCACGCGCTACCCCCGGAGCACCGTCAGGTCGTCGACGCTGGCGCTCCGCCGGCGCCGGTACACGGTCACGATGATCGCGAGGCCAACGACCACCTCGGCCGCAGCCACCACCATCGAGAAGAAGGCGAGCACCTGACCGTCGAGCTCGTTGTGCATCCGGCTGAACGCGACGAGCGACAGGTTGACCGCGTTCAGCTGGAGCTCGACGGACATGAAGATGATCAGCGCGTTCTTCCGCACGAGCACGCCGATCGTGCCGATCGAGAACAGCATCGCCGAGACGACGAGGAAGTACGCGATCGGTGTGCTCACGCGGCCTCCGCGTCCGTCACCCGGTCGTCGGGCGTGCGCGCGGCGACCGACCGCGGGCGCGACGCGAGGACCACGACCGCGATCGCCGCGACGATCAACAGGATCGAGGTCACCTCGAACGGGAAGAAGTAGCGGCGGAACAGGACCGTCGAGATCGCGGCCGCGTTGCCACCGCGGTTCGCGACCTCGTCGAAGTTCGCCGGCGCGTGGGTCGCGAAGCCCACGCCGGCGCGGATCGCCACGATGAGCTCGAGCGCGATGCCGACGCCGAGCGCGATGCCGAGCACCCGCTGTGCCCGGAGCCGCTCGAGCAGCGACTCCTCGCGGTCGACGCCGAGCAGCATGATCACGAACAGGAACAGCACCATGATCGCGCCGGCGTAGACGATGATCTGCACCGCGAACAGGAACGACGCGCCGAGCACCAGGTAGAAGACGGAGATCGTGAAGAAGTTGACGACGAGGAACAGAGCAGCATGTACGGCGTTGCGCTGCAGGAGCATCGCGATGGCGCTGCCCACCGAGATGGGCGCGAACACCCAGAACACGAGCTGGTCGGCCGTCATCAGAGCCCTTCCTCGGTCCCCGGACTCGTCCCGAGCGACGGCGGCGGCTCGAGGAGCTGCTCCTTCGTCAGGATCGCGTCCTCGCGGGTCTCGAACGCAAGCTCGTAGTAGCTGGTGAGCGTCAGGGCACGCGTCGGGCATGCCTCCACGCAGAGGCCGCACATGATGCAGCGCAGGTAGTTGATCTGGTAGTCCTTCGCGTATCGCTCCCCCGGGCTCACCGGGTGCTTGGGATCGTTGTCCTCGCCTTCCACCCAGATCGCGTCCGCGGGGCACGCGAACGCGCAGAGCTCGCACCCGATGCACTTCTCCAGGCCGTTCTCGTGCCGGTTCAACAGGTGCCGGCCGATGTGGCTTCGAGGCGGCGGCGGCTCGATCTCCTTCGGGTACTCCTCGGTCACGTCGCGCCGGAAGATCTGCTTGAAGACGGTCCCGAGCCCCCGGGCGATCGCGCCGGTCCCCGATCCGAAGTCCGTGCGCGGACGCTCGCTCACGGCGCGCCCACCTCCTCCTTCGGCCGGTGCACGACGGTCGGCCAGATCAAGGAGACGACGACGAGCACGCCGAACCCGACCGCGAACGCGGTGACGACCGCGTCGCGGCCGTAGACGTCGGGAAGGATGATGATCGCGCCGGTCAGCAGGATCCAGACCAGCCCGAACGGGATCAGCACCTTCCAGCCGAACGCCATCAGGCGGTCGTACCGGATCCTCGGGAGCGTCGCCCGGATCCAGACGTAGACGTACACGATCACCAGGACCTTGAAGAGGAACCACACCAGGGGCCAGAGCCACGGGAGGACGTCCGGCGCGGGACCGCGCCACCCCCCGAGCCAGAGCGTCGTGGCCACGGCCGCGACCGTGATCGTGTTCAGGTACTCGCCGAGATAGAACATCGCGAACTTGATCCCGGAGTACTCGGTGTGGTATCCGGCGACGAGCTCGGTCTCCGCCTCGGGCAGGTCGAACGGCGGACGGTTGGTCTCGGCCAGCCCGGCGATCAGGTAGATCACGAACGCGGGGAACTGGGGGACCACGTTCCAGACCCGGTCCTGGCTCGCGACGATCTCGGACATCCTGATGGCGTCCGAGTACATGAGCACCGCGACGATCGCGAGCGACATCCCGACCTCGTAGCTGATCATCTGGGCCGAGCTCCGAACGCTGCCGAGCAGCGGGTAGTTCGACCCGCTCGACCAGCCGGCGAGGACGATGCTGTAGACCATCAGCGAGCTCATCGCGAGGATCCACAGGACCCCGATCGACAGGTCCGCGAGCTGGAACGGCACCTCCCGCCCGAACAGCTCGATCGGCGGCCCGAACGGGATCACGGCGAACGCGAGGAAGGCCGGCAGCATCGCGATCACCGGCGCGATCAGGTAGACCGGCCGGTCCGCCATCGTCGGGGTGATGCCCTCCTTGAAGAACAGCTTGATGCCGTCGGCGATCGTGATGAGGATCCCCCGCGGACCCGCGCGCATCGGGCCGACCCGCGTCTGCATGTCGGCGATCACCTTGCGCTCCATCCAGACCAGGATCATCACCGTGAGCAGGAGGGCGAAGAACACCACGACGACCCGAGCGATCAGGAGCGCCCAGTCCACCCAGTCCATCAGGCCGCCCCCTCCGCCCGCGCCTCGACCGCCACCGGTTCGCCCCGTTCGCTCTCCGAGCCGGCCGCCGCCGCGATCGTCGCGGCGATCGAGAACGAGCCGCCGAGCAGGCCGTTCGTCCGCAGCCCCGGCTGGTTGAACGGGACGAACAGGCAGCCGTGCGCGACGTGCTCGCTCACGCGGACGGGCAGCTCGGCCCGGCCAGCATCGGACTCCACGACCGCACGGCCCCCGTCGACGACGCCGTGCTTGTCCGCGTCATCGGGGTGCACCTCGACGAACGCCGGCTCCTCGAGCGCGGCCTTCAGCTCCGAGGCGTCCTCGGACAGTCGCCCCTCGTCGACGAGCAACGGGTAGCTGAACAGCGTGAGGTCGCCCAGGCGTTTCGGGGGGCCGGTTCCCGTCCATGCGGTCGTGCGCGCGGCGACCGTCCGCGGCTCGAGGAGCGGTGCCGCCTCGGCCCGCAGCTCCTCGAGGGTCTCGAAACCGAGCGGCCGGCCGAACGCCTCGGCGAGGCCCATGAAGATCTCCCAGTCGGGGCGCGAGACGCCGGCCGCCCCTCGCACGGGCTGCACGGGCTGGGAGCGTCCCTCCCAGTCGGTGAGGTGGCCCGGGCGTTCGATCCAGGCGGCGGCGGGCAGGAACGCGTCGGCGAACGGCTCGAGCTCGCCGAGCTCGAGCGACTGGACCACGCGGAAGCGCGCGTTCTCGAGCGCCCGGCGCGCGAGCGCCGCATCGGGGACGTCGCGGAGCGGGTCGACGCCGACCAGGTACAAGACGTCGATCTCGCGGTCCGCGCAGGCCCGGAGGATCTCGCGGGTCGTCCGGCCCGGCTCGGTCGGGACGGTTCCCCACACGGCCTCGACCTCGGTGCGCTCGTCTTCATCGTCGATCCTGCGGCCGCCCGGCAACAGCGACGGATGGACGCCGGCCCGCAACGCCCCACGGTCGCCCGCCCGGCGAGGGACGAGCGCGAACCGCGCGCGGAACCGCTGCGCGACCGTCAGCGCGACGTCGGCGGCGAGCGGGTGCTCGGCGAGCCGGTCGCCGGCCAGCACGACGGCGTCCTCACCGGCGGCCGCGAGCGCCGTCGAGACGCCGGCCTCGAACGACCCCTCCGGCGCGTCCCCGTCGTGGATCCGTTCGAGCACGTACGACTGGTGCTCGGGGAGGCAGAGCCGGTGCTCGGCGACGTCCCAGAGCCGGGTCCGACGGGGATGGACGACGAAGACCTTCGCCCCGCGACGCGCCGCCTTGCGGATCCGAAGATGCAGGATCGGGACCTCCTGCTCGGCGTCCAGCCCCACCACGAGGATCGCCTTGGCCCGCTCGACGTCCGCGTACGTCGTCGCGAGCGGCGTGGCCGCCGCGAGCCTCTCCGCCCGGCCGCCGAGGAACGAGCGGCGGTGGTCGAGGTCGTTGGTCCCGAACGCCACGCGGGCGAGCTTGGCGAGCGCGTACGCGTCCTCGTCCAGCAACCGACCGCCGGAGAGGAATGCGACCCGCCCGCCGCGGGCGCGCTCGGCCACGGCCGAGAAGACCTCGTCGAACGACGCGGGCTCGAGCCCGCGCGCGCGGATCAGCGGCATCGACACGCGCCCCGGCAGGTCGGGGTACCGGAACGCGAACCGGCCCTTGTCGCAGGTCCAGGCGTCGTTGACCTCTGCGTCGTCCCTCGCGAGGACCCGGACCACCTCGCCGCGCCGAAGGTCGACCCGGACGTTGCAGCCCGCGCTGCAGTGCTGGCACACCGAGTCGGCGCGGGACAGGTCGAAGGGGCGGGCGACGAACCGGTAGGGCTGCGCCGTGAGCGCGCCGACCGGGCAGATCTGGACCGTGTTCCCGGAGAACGGAGACCGGAAGTCCTCACCGGCCGCGATCGAGACGCGTTCGCCCGCGCTCCTGGCGAACAGCTCGATGAACCGGTCGCCGCTGATCTGGTCGCAGAACCGCGTGCAGCGCGCGCACAGGACGCACCGCTCGCGATCGAGGGCGACGAGCGGCGACAGCGGGATCGGCTTCTCGAACGTCCGCTTCGCCTCCCGGTAGCGGCTCTCCCCCGGCCCGAACGCCATCGCCTGGTCCTGCAGCGGGCACTCGCCGCCCCGGTCGCAGATCGGGCAGTCCAGCGGGTGGTTCAGCAGGAGGAACTCGAGGTTCGCGACCTGGGCCTGGTGTGCCTCGTCCGAGGTGTTCTGCGTCCGGACCACCATGCCCGGGGTCACCTCGGTGGTGCAGGACGTGAACAGCTTCCGCTGCCCCTCGATCTCGACGTAGCACTGGCGGCACGCGCCGATCGGGTCGAGGAACGGGTGGTCGCAGAAGCGCGGGATCTCGACGCCCACGAGCTCGGCCGCGCGGATGATCAGCGTCCCCGAGGGGACCGTGACCTCCTTGCCGTCGACGCTGAGGGTCACGGGCTCCGAGATCATGCGACCACCTCGGACGGGACCGGGTCGGACACCACGCCTGGGGCCCCGGTGAACGGGCAGCGGCGCTCGGCGACGTGCTGCTCGTACTCCTCGCGGAAGTACGCGAGGCTCGACTGGATCGGGCTGACGGCGCCGTCGGCGAGCGCGCAGAAGGCCTTGAACAGGATGTTGCGGCCGAGCTCGTCCAGGAGCGGCAGGTCTTCCTCGCGCCCGTACCCCTGCTCGATCCGGGCGAGCACGCGGCTCACCCACCAGGTCCCCTCCCGGCACGGCGTGCACTTGCCGCAGGACTCGTGGGCGTAGAACGCGACGAGGCGCCGGGCGGCCTCGACGATGCAGTCGCTCTCGTCCATCACGATGATCGCCCCGGTCCCCAGCATCGAGCCGGCCGCCGCCACCGACTCGAAGTCGAGCGCGACGTCGAGGTGCTCGTCGGTCAGCATCGGGGTGGACGAGCCCCCCGGGGTCCACGCCTTCAGGCGCTTGCCGCCCAGGACGCCGCCGGCGTGCTCCTCGAGCAGCGTGCGGAGCGGCGTGCCCATCGGCAGCTCGTAGTTGCCGGGTCGCTCGACCTTGCCCGAGACGCTGAAGATCTTCGTCCCGGGGGACTTCTCGGTCCCGATCGCGGCGAACCACTCGGCTCCCTCGGTCATGATCGAGGGGACGTTGGCGAGCGTCTCCACGTTGTTGATGACCGTGGGCGAGGCGTACAGCCCCTCGACCGCCGGGAACGGCGGGCGGAGCCGAGGCTGGCCTCGGTACCCCTCGAGCGAAGACAGCAGCGCCGTCTCCTCGCCGCAGATGTAGGCGCCGGCACCACGGTGCAGGACGACGTCGAGCCGGTACCCCGACCCGAGCACGGAGTCGCCGAACACGCCGTTCGCGTAGGCGTCCGCGATCGCGTCGCGCAGGATCAGGCCGGGCCACAGGAACTCGCCCCGGCAGTACACGAACGCCGTGTGGCTCTGCACGGCGTACGCCGCGATCGCCACGCCTTCGAGGAAGCGGTGCGGTTCGCGCTCGACGATCTCGCGGTTGTTGAACGTGCCGGGCTCGGACTCGTCGAAGTTGGCCACGACGTAGGTGGGCTTGCCCGTGTCCTGCGGGACGAACGACCACTTGACCCCCGTGGGGAAGCCTGCGCCTCCGCGCCCGCGCAGGCCCGAGGACTTCACGACGTCGATCACGTCAGCCGCGCTCATCTCGAGCGCCGCCGCGAGCCCCTCGTAGCCGCCCGCCGCGCGATAGCCGTCGAAGCCGAAGACCTCGGGGTCGTCCCAGGTGGCGGTCACGATCCTCGTTACGGGCTCGGCCATCAGCCGTCGTCTCCGTCGAGCCCCGCCAGGAGCCTCGACGCGGTGCGGAAGTCCGCGGGCGCCTCCCCCCTCGATGGCGCCGGCACCTCGCCAGCGCGGAGCGACCCCACGAGCTCGCGCATCCGCTCGGGTGTGACCCGGTCGTGGCTCGCGAAGTCGATCTGGACCACGGGCGCGGCGTCGCACGCCCCCAGGCACTCCTCCTCGTGGACCGTGATCCGCTCGTCGGGCGAGACCTCATCGCCCGCCGCGATCTCGGCGGCCTCGAGCGCGGCATCCAAGACGTCGCCCGCCCCGCGGAGCGCGCACGACAGGTTGGTGCAGACGGAGACGATGTGATCCCCCGTCCGCTGGAGCCGCAGCATCGTGTAGAAGGACGCGACCGCTTCGACCTCGGCGGTCGTGATGCCGAGGATCTCGCCCACCTCTCGCAACCCCTCCTGCGTCAGGCGCCCCTCGACCGACTGGACGAGATACAGGAGCGGCAGGATCGCCGAGCGCTCCCGGCCGGGCGGATACCGCGACGTGATCTCCTTCGCTTCAGCGCGCTGCTCGGACGAGAGCACCTCCGTCACCGGTCCACCCCGCCCATCACGGGGTCGATGCTGGCGATCACCGCGATCGTGTCGGCGACCAGGCCCCCCTCGACCATCTGCGGCACGGCCTGCAGGTTGGCGAACGACGGATCGCGGATCTTGACCCTGTTCGGGCGGTTCGAGCCGTCCGCCACCACGTAGTACCCGAGCTCGCCGCGCGGCGACTCGACCGGCAGGTAGACCTCGCCCGCCGGGACGGAGACGCCCTCCGTCACCATCTTGAAGTGATGGATCAGCGCCTCCATCGACTCCTCCATGATGTGGGTGATGTAGCTCGGCGCGTTCCCGATCCCGTCCGGACCCACCTCGAGCTGCGCGGGCCACCGCACCTTCGGGTCCTCGACCATCACGGGGCCGGGCTCTCGCAGCCGGTCCAGGCACTGCTCGATGATGCGGAGCGACTGCCGCATCTCCTCGATCCGGACCACGTACCGCGCGTAGCAGTCGGCCCCGTCGCTCGTGACCACGTCGAACTCGAACGTTTCGTAACCGGAGTAGGGCTCGTCCCTGCGCACGTCGCGGGCGACCCCCGAGGCCCGGAGCGGAGGACCGGTGACGCCGAACGCGAGCGCGTCCTCGGCCGGGAGCACCCCCACGCCGGCGTTCCGCTGGATCCAGATCGGGTTCTTGGTAAGCAGGCGCTCGTACTCGGCGATCCGGCCGGACATCGTCTCGAGGAAGTCGCCGATGCGGCCGAGCGACCCTTCGGGGAGGTCCATCACCACGCCGCCGATCCGCACGTAGGCGTGGTTCATGCGGAGGCCGGTCGCCGCCTCGAAGATGTCGAGGATCTGCTCGCGCTCGCGGAAGCCGTACAACATCATGCTGATCGCGCCGAGCTCCAGGCCCGAGGTCCCGAGCCACACGAGGTGCGAGGCGATGCGGTTCATCTCGCAGAACAGGACGCGGAGCAGCTGCGCGCGCGGCGGCGCCTCGATCCCGAGCAGCTTCTCGGCGGCCAGGCAGTAGGCGACCTCGTTGAAGAAGGGCGACAGGTAGTCGGCGCGCGTCACGTACGCCACACCCTGCTGCCACGTGCGGTACTCGACGTTCTTCTCGATGCCGGTGTGCAGGTAACCGACGATCGGCGCGCACGAGATCACCGTCTCGCCGTCGAGCTCGAGGAGCAGGCGCAGCACCCCGTGCGTCGAGGGATGCTGCGGCCCCATGTTGATGATCATCGTCTCCTGCCGCAGCTCGGCGGTGGAGTCCGCCGCGGCCCCCGAGATCGCTCACGACGTCCTCCTGTCGACCGGCGGGATGAACGCGCCGTGATAGCGCGTGTTCACGCCGCCGAGCTCCTCGGTCCTGCGGAGCGGGAACCCCTCCCAGTCGTCGGGGAGCAGGATCCGTCGGAGGTTCGGGTGCCCGTCGAAGACGATCCCGTAGAAATCGTAGGTCTCGCGCTCGTGCCAGTCGGCGGTGGGGAACTGCGGGGTCACCGACGGGACGCGCGGGTCGTCCTCCACCACACCGACCTTCACGCGGAGCCGATGGCGATGCTCCCCCGAGTACAGCTCGTACACCACCCAGAACCTCGGCTCGTGACCCGGGCGATCGGTCGCGGTCACGCTCGACAGGAAGTCGAGCCGGAGCTCGGGATCGTCGCGGAGCGCCGCAAGCACGTCGAGGAGGTCGTCGCGCTCGACGGAGAGCGTCGCCTCGCCGCGCGCGACCACGACGTCGGGGGAGCGCGCGCGGACCCGCTCGGCGAGCTCGGCGGCGATCACCGGAACGTGCCCTCGGTCCGGACCTTCTCGTGCAGCCGGAGGATCCCGTACATCAGCATCTCCGGCTTGGGTGGGCAGCCCGGGACGTAGATGTCCACCGGCACGATCGTGTCGACGCCCTGGACGATCGCGTAGTTCGTGAACATCCCGCCCGAGGAGGCGCAGACGCCCATCGAGATGACCCACTTCGGCTCGGGCATCTGGTCGTAGACGGTCCGGAGCACGGGCGCCATCTTCTGGCTGACGCGCCCCGCAACGATCATGAGGTCGGCCTGGCGGGGCGACGCGCGGAACAGCTCCATCCCCCACCGCGACAGGTCGTAGTCCGCGGCGCCGGTCGCCATCATCTCGATCGCGCAGCAGGCGAGACCGAACGTGACCGGCCACATCGACTGCTTGCGGGCCCAGCTCACCGCCTTGTCGAGCGTGGTCACCAGGAGCCCGCGCTTGAACTCCTCCTCGCTCTGTTCGGCGGACCTGTCGGTCCGGACGCCCTCGAGCCGCTCAACGGGCACCGGCAAGCTCCTCCTCGCGTTCGAGCGGTTCCTCTCGGGGAGCGTCCAGGCGATCCTCGGCACGCTCCCAGTCCAGGCCGCCGCGGCTCCAGACGTAGACGTAGGCGACGAAGACCAACCCGATGAAGATCGCCATCTCCACGAGTCCGAACAGGCCGAGCTGTCGGAACCCGACCGCCCACGGGAACAGGAAGATCGTCTCGACGTCGAAGATGATGAACAGCATCGCGACGATGTAGAACCGCACGCTGAAGCGCTCGCCCTTGGGGAGCCGTTCGGGCTCGATCCCGCACTCGTACGGAGCGAGCTTGGCCGGCGTCGGCCGATCGGGACGAAGCAGCGCCGACGCAGCGAGCGACAACACCGCGAACAGGAACGCCAGGATCGCCAGGACCAGCACCGGGAGGTACTCGGAGAGCTCCGCCGCGACGATCCCCCTCACCGGCTCCTCCTACGGCGCGGGCGTCAACCGCTCGATCGCGTAGATGACGCGGTCCTGGACGCCGCCGTCCCGCCCGTCCGTCAGGTTCCCCATGAGTCGCAACATGAACCGCATCAACCAGGCCTGCGGCATCGCGTAGTCGGTGAGCGCGCGCATCACGGGCGGGTGGCCGATCGCGCGGACGAACCCCGAGCCCAGCCGGTAGTAGCGGCCGTACCGTTCGCGCAGCATCGTCGGATACAGGTGGGCGATGCCTGGGCGGTCCTGCAGGAGCGCGTCGTGCACGAGCTCGGCCGCGAGCTCGCCCGACTCCATCGCGTAGGCGATGCCCTCGCCGTTGAACGGGTTCACGAGCCCGGCGGCGTCGCCGACGACGAGCATCCCCGGCATCGCGGGCGGCGTCCGCGACAGCCCCATCGGAAGTGGTCCGGACAGGACGCGCCCATCGGCCGTCTCCTCGTTGACGTTCCACTCGGCGGGCAGCATCCGCCAGAACGCGTCGAACACCCCCTTCGCCGACAGGCCTTTGAAGTCCGTGAACGTGTTCAACAGGCCCGCGCCGAGGTTGATCGAGCCGTCGGGCAACGGGAACAGCCACCCGTAGCCGGGGAGGATCGCGGACCCGTCCCAGAGGTCCATCCACACCTCGAGCCACGGACCAGGATGGCGTTCGATCCGGTAGTACCGGCGAGCGGCGATGCCGATCGGCCTCGTCGGATCGCGAACGACGCCCGCCTGGGCCGCGAAGCGGGAGGACGCACCGTCCGCCGCGATCACGAACCGCGCCCGGACCTCGGTCTCCTCACCGTCGTCGGTCCCGCGAAGACGAGCGCCGCGCACCCATCCCTCGCCGTCGACCACGGGCTCGACCGCCTCGGTCCGTTCGAGCAACCGGGCGCCGGCCTTCTCCGCGTGGCGGGCGAGGAGCTCGTCGAACTCGGAGCGGGCCATCACCACTCCGTACCCCGGGAAGTCGGAGAGGTCGGGCCAGCGGAGCTCGAGCGTTACGCGGCGCGTTCGGACCCGCAGGCCGTCGTGGCGCTCGAACCGCGGGTCACCCGGGTCGATCCCGAGCCGCTCGAGCTGCGCCACGCCCCGCGGGGTGAGCCCGTCGCCGCAGACCTTCTCGCGCGGGAAGGCCGCACGCTCGACGAGCAGGACGTCGAGCCCGTGGCGGGCGAGGTGGCAGGCGGTCGCCGAACCGCCGGGGCCCGCACCGACCACCAGCACGTCGACGTCGAGGCGGTTCGTGGAGTGCGGCACCGCATCCCCCGTGGCTTGTGAAAACTTTCACAAACGATGCTATCCACTTGTGAAGCTCTGCACAAACCCTAGTCGTGGCCGATCGGCGGGGGCAACCGGGCGCAACCGGAGGCACCGTCGGCGGACCCGGGATCGCCGTCGGCGGCGAGCTGCCTATCACCCACCTCGGGCGTGGTCCCAGGCGGCGAGTCGACGTGGCACGATCCGGAGGAACCCGAGGCCGGCGACCTCTTCCGCGAACCGGCCGAACCCCTGCCCCGAGAGCAGCGGCCGGTACTTCTCGTGCCAGGCCGAGATCGGCTTGCGCATCGCGGCGTGCTCGACCGGAAGCGCCTCGGCATCGCCGCGGATCGTGATGCCCGCGAGCTCGACCCACGCACGCCCCAGGTCGATCGTGACCGCCACACGAGGATCGGCCGTCACGTTCGCCCAGGTCCGTCCGTGACGTCGCGTCGAGACGTACATCGCCTCCTCGGGCCAGACGAACCAGAGCGGCACGACGTGCGGCGAGCCGTCGGGGTCGAGCGTCGCCACCGCGGCCGTCGGCAGGCTCGCGAACAACCGCCTGGCCGCCGCGACGTCCACGTCGGACACCTGCATCAGCTCACCTCCGGCAACCGGAGCAGCGCCGAGATCTCGACCAGCGCGTCGACGGCCTCCTCGTCGAGTCGCGCGCCGTCGAGCGCTCGCTCAGCGCGGGTGAGCGACCCGTCGAGCTCCTCGCGCCGCGAAGGCGGCGCATCCCCGTCCAGGAGGTCGTCGCGCAGCTGGAAGGCCTCACCGACGAGTTGCCCGAAGGCCCGCAACGAGCCCTCGGTCCCCGCGTCGGATCCCGCGAGCGCCGCCCCGAGCATGGTCGGCCCCTCCGCGGTGTAGGAGCCGGTCTTCAGCGAGGACACGCGCTCGCGGTCGGACGCGCCGGACACGTCGAGGAACTGCCCTGCCGCCATCTGCACGCGCATCCGGTCGAACCAGACCGATGCCCGTCCGAGGTCGCCCGGCTCGAACCCGCTCGTCCGCAGGGCTCGATCCGACAGCACGAGCGCGAGGTCGCCGACCAGCACGGCCGCGGCGATGCCGAACGCGTCGGGGTCGACGTCCACCGGCGCCTCCCTGGCGAACCGCACGTGGGTCGCCGGCACGCCCCGGCGCGTCTCGCTCCGATCCATGAGGTCGTCGTGCACGATCGCGGCCGTGTGGAGCAGTTCGAGGGCGACCCCGGCGCGCAGGATCGGTTCGCCCGGCTCGCCCCCGGCCGCCCGGTACGACCAGTACGCGAGGGCCGGCCGCAGCCGCTTGCCTCCGGCGCGGATCAGGCGGACGAGTTCGTCCGCGAGCGCGACGGCGGACGGGTCCATCGTCGCGAGCTCGGCCCGGCGATCGCGCAGGTACCCGTTCAGGACCGGTTCGAGCTGCGTCCGGACGGCATCGAGTGCCGGAGAGAGGAAGCGGGGCTCGCGCGGCAGCACTCCGGGCACGACCGAAGTATCGCAACCAGCTTGCGGGCGCGTCCGCCGCCGCGCCGACGACTGTTATCGTTGCCCTGACCCCAGCGGCGCCGACGATGACCCGTCTCCAGAAGCTCTCGATCGCGACCACGGCCTCGACGCTGCTGCTCATCGCGGTCGGCGGGCTCGTCCGCGCGACCGACTCGGGACTGGGATGCCCCGGATGGCCGACCTGCTTCGGGCGATGGAT